>JBFGHG010000540.1:0-3593 GCA_041578395.1 Acidobacteriota bacterium | reverse complement strand
GGGTCGACATCGAATCAGAGCTGGGGACCGAGAAGTGGCAGGTCATGGTGGAGGCTTTTATCCGGGGAACTGAGATCCAGGACCAGGACGTGGTGTTGACCGGCCATTTGCAGGAAGAGAAATTCTCGGCCAACGACGACGCCAGCGGCTGTGCCAGCGAGCTCGAGATCGGCAGCGCCCTGAAGAAGCTGATCGAGGCGGGTCGAATCGAGAGGCCGCGGCGCAACCTGCGCTTCTGGTGGGTGACCGAGATCAGCAGCCAGCGCCAGTTCTTCGCCGATCACCCGGAGGCGTCCCACTCGATGCTGGCTGCCATCAACCAGGACATGGTGGGCGCCGACCAGAGCCAGGACCTGCTGCGCGTGCAGAACATGACGAGGGTCCCTTTCTCGCGCTTTCACTTCCTCAACGACGTGGCCGAGCGGGTGCTGGAGTTCGTGGTGGAGGGAAACCGCGCCAACCTGGCCGTGCTGCAGGCGGGCGGCGCCGCCCCCTATCCCCGTCCCATTCTCTCGCGGCTGGGCAGCCGCCACCGCTACAACGCCCAGGTCATCCCCTTCCACAACAACACCGACCACATGACCTTCAACGAGGCGCCCATCGGCGTGCCGGCCATCACCTTCACCAACTGGCCCGACAACTTCATCCACTCCTCGGACGACGACCTGTGGAACGTCGACCGGACACAGCTGCAGCGCAACGCCTTCGCGGTGGGGACGATCGCCTATGTGATCGCGCGGGCGGGTTCGGAGACCTTCGGCGCCATCGCCTCCGAGTTGCAGGGGCGGGCCCTGGCCCGGATGGCGGAGGACCTGCGCCTGGGGCTCGGCTGGCTGGCCGCCGCGCCGGGGAACTTCCATCAGGCGCGTCATCAACTTCAGCAGGCACTGGAACGGGAGCTGCGGGCAGCGGTCTCGCTGGAGGCGCTCGTGTCGACCGAGCAGGAGCGGGCGCAAATCCGGCGGCTGTCGGCGCTGCTGGAGTCCACCGCCGGGCAGTGGTCGTCCCAACTCGAGGAGGAATACCGGGCGCGGACGGGGCAAGCGCCGCCGGCGGAGGTTCTGGGCGATGCGGAGCAGGCGTTGCAGGACTGGATTCCCCGGCTGACGGCCGGCCCGCGTGAGTTCCTCCAGGGCCGCGGCGAGCTGAACCCGGTGGCGGGGCTGCACGGCCTGATGGCCTTCGAGGTCCTCAACTTCGTGGACTCGCGGCGCAGCGGCCTGGAGATCTACCGCGCCGTGGCGGCCCAGGCCCGGCGGGCGGGAAAGCACTACTACGGGGAGGTGCGGCCCGAGGCGGTGCGCGACTACCTCCTGGAAGCCGAGAAGGCCGGCCTGGTGGCGGTTGGTCGGCTCGCCAACTCGAACCAGTGAAACGAGCGGCCCCGCTTTCCGTCTGCAAGACCGAGCGGCGGGCTATAATTTGCCCGTGAGGAGCAGCGGATGAGCAGATCGAAGTTTCGCGGATGGGCGTTGTGGCTGCTGCCGGCGTTGTGCCTGGCGGCGCCGCTGCCGGGGCAGGACCCCGCGGGGGAACGGGGGGCCGACCGGCGGCAGTTCACCGAGGAGCAGGAAGACTACTTCAAGAAGTGGCTGAAGGAAGACGTCGTCTACATCATCTCGCCGCAGGAGCGCGACGTCTTCGAAAAGCTGAACACG
This sequence comes from Acidobacteriota bacterium, assembly GCA_041578395.1. Taxonomy (GTDB): domain Bacteria; phylum Acidobacteriota; class UBA6911; order RPQK01; family JANQFM01; genus JBFGHG01. Next base: position 1,935 of record JBFGHG010000540.1, on the reverse strand, counting down.
CCGGAGGAGCGCGAGCAGTTCATCGAGCAGTTCTGGTACCGCCGCGACCCGGACCCGCGCACTCCGACCAACGAGTTCAAGGACGAGCACTACCGGCGGATCGCCTACGCCAACGAGCGCTTCGCCAGCGGCCTGCCCGGCTGGCTGACCGACCGGGGGCGTATCTACATCATTCACGGGCCGCCGGCGGAGATCGAGTCGCACCCCACGGGCGGCAATTACAACCGTCCCTTTCACGAGGGAGGCGGGTCGACCTCCACCTACCCCTTCGAGGTGTGGCGCTATCGCTACATCGAAGGGATGGGCAACGACATCGTGATCGAGTTCGTCGACCCCACCATGAGCGGGGAATACCGCCTGGCGCTGAATCCCGAAGAGAAGGACGCGCTGCTGTTCGTGCCCGGGGCCGGCCTGACGCTGGCCGAGAGCATGGGGCTGGCTCAGAAGAAGGACCGTCCCTTCTTCTCGCCCGGCAACACCGAGTACCCCTTCATGAATCAGCGCTACCGGGACACGCCCTTCGCCCGCTACGAGACCTACACCAACATCCAGCGGGCCACGCCCATCAAGTACACCGACCTGAAGCAGCTGGTGGAAGTGGACATCAGCTACGAGGAGCTGCCCTTCCGGGTCCGCGACGACTACTTCCAGATCAACCCCCAACGGGTGCTGGTGCCGGTGACGGTGGACATCGACAACAGCAACCTGACCTTCGAGGAGGAGGACGGCCGCTACACCGCCAAGGTGGCCGTCTACGGGATCGTCACCAGCATCACCAACCGGATCGTGACCGAGTTCGAGGACGACCTGCAGGCGACCGTCACCGGTGAAATGCTGCGCGCCGGGGCGGTGGGCCGCTCGCTCTACCAGAAGAACCTGCTGCTGGAGAACAGAGGCCGCTACAAGCTCGACCTGGTGGTCAAAGACCTGCGCAGCGGCCACGTGGGCGTGCTCCGAAAGGCCCTGGTCCCCGCCATCGCCAAGGACGACTCCCTGACGGCCAGCTCGCTGGTGCTGTCCAACTTCGTGCGGGTGCTGGACGAGATCCCCAAAGAGGACCGGATGTTCGTGCTGGGCGACGTCTGGATCCGCCCCAGCGTGGACAAATCCTTCACCCGGGAGGACTCGCTGAGCGTCTACGTGCAGATGTACAACACCGGCGTCGACCAGACCAGCCTGGCCCCCTCGCTGGCCGTCACCTACAAGATCGTGGATGGCGAGGGCCGGATCCTGGCCCAGCTCGAAGACCGGAACGGCACGTCGGTCCAGTTCGTCTCCGGCCAGCGGGTCGTCCTGATCGGGCAGTTCCAGCTGGAGAACTTCGAACCCGGCCGCTACACGCTGGAAGTGGCGGTGCACGACCGAATCAAGGACGAGACGGTGCAGTTGACGGACCGTTTCCAGGTCCGCGAAGCGCGGCGCGTGGCCGCCCGCTGAGGTTCGCCCATTTCCCTTCCGCTTCCTCCGTCTCCAAACCTCGCGCATTCCTCCCCACGGACGTAATAGTCCTGTGAGGGAAGGAGAGAGGTTATGCTGAACCCATGGTCGGTCGTCACTGCCCGCAAATCCGCCGACAACGAGCAGGAACTGAAGCGCGTCTACGGACCCCAGGCCACCGTCTCCCGGGTCGGTGCCTACAATCTGATTCACCTGGACCGGCCGGCACCTGCCGAGATCGAGCGGCGGGTCCGGGAATTCGACCCGGAGGAGCTGCTCAGAGACGGGTGTCCGATCTGCCGGATGCTGCGCGGCCAGGGTCTGGACGTGATCTTCATGCGGAAGCTGGAGCTCGAACATGAGCGGCTCGAACCGGCCGGAGCCGCCCCCGGCTGACCAGCAGTGGATGCGGGCCGCCCTGGAGGAAGCCGCCCTGGCGGCCCGTGAGCACGAAGTTCCGGTGGGGGCCGTGGCGGTACTGGAGGGCGAGCTGCTGGC
>JBFGHG010000539.1:0-3596 GCA_041578395.1 Acidobacteriota bacterium | reverse complement strand
CCCCCGGCGGGAGCTGGGTCGGCCTGGACCTGCGCCTGCCCTCGGGCGCCCCGGCCGTGGGCGCCAAAATCCGGGGCGAGCTGGACGGCCGCAAAGTGGTCCGCGAAGTCCGAGCCGGCTCCAGCTACCTCTCCTGCAACGACCCCCGCCACCTCTTCCCCGCCCCACAGAGCCAATGGAAATTAGAGATCCTTTGGCCCGGCGGTACGAAGTCGGAAATCGCCGATCTGGAACCGGGCCGCTACCACAGAATCACCCCGCCCAAGCCGTAGTCCGCCGGGCCGCCGTTTGAGATTTGAGATTTGACAGTTTGAGATTTAGCCGGCCCCGAGGCCGCCTTGACACCCCCCCTCCCCGAAACATAAGATTTCAGCTTTCCGTAACAGTGCGGAAAGCTACGAAAAGACAGGGTTTTCAGGTGGAGCTGATCACGTTTTACTTCTTCGCGATCGTGGCGGTCGCGACGGCTCTGGCGGTGGTTCTGCAGCGCCGGGCGGTCTACAGCGCGCTGGCGTTGATCGTCTGCTTCGGCGCGGTGGCCATGCTCTTTTTTCAGCTGGGCGCGCAGTTCATCGGGGCCATCCAGATCATCGTCTACGCGGGCGCCATCATGGTCCTGTTCCTGTTCGTGATCATGCTGCTGGACCCGCAGTCGGAGATCTTCCCGGCCAACAAGCTGAAACGCCTGGCCGTGGTGGGACTCCCGCTGGGGCTGCTCTTCCTGGTGATCCTCGGCCGCGGCATCTGGAGCCTCGAGAGCGCGGCCGGCGGCGCACCCGCGCCCACGCTGATCCAGGACACGCGGCAGATCGCCCGCATGCTGTTCGTGGAATACCTGCTGCCTTTCGAACTCACCTCGGTCCTGATCCTGATCGCGGTGATCGGGGCCATGGTGCTGGCGAAGCGGCCGGATTGAGGTGAGATGGTCCCGACGACGCACTACCTGATCCTGGGCGCCGTTCTCTTCGTGATCGGCGCGATGGGCGTCCTGCTGCGGCGCAACATGATCACCATGTTCATGTGCGTGGAGCTGATGCTCAACGCCGTCAACCTGACCTTCCTGGCTTTCGCCCGCTCGTTCGGACAGGCCGACGGGCAGATCTTCGTCTTCTTCGTCATGGTGGTGGCCGCTGCCGAGGCGGCCGTGGGCCTGGCCCTGATCGTGGTTCTCGCCCGCCGCCGGGGAAGCCTGGACGTCGATCAGATCGACCTCATGAAGTGGTAGCCGGATGCTCGAGTACTACTGGACGGTCCTCCTCTTCCCACTGATCGGCGCCGCCCTCAACGGTTTGGCCGGCCGCCGTTTTCCGGCGAAGTGGGTGGGGCGCCTGGGCTCCCTCACCATCCTGGCCAGCTTCCTGCTGACCCTGGCGGTCTTCGTCCAGACCCTGGGCGTCCAGACGCTGGAGAGGCGTCTCTACCTCTTTTCCTGGATCGAGGCCGGCGGGTTCAGCTCCGACTTCGCCCTGCTGGTCGACCCGCTCTCGCTGGTGATGATGCTGATCGTGACCGGCGTGGGCTTCCTGATCCACGTCTACTCGATCGAGTACATGGCCGGCGAGTCGGGATACTACCGCTATTTCGCCTACCTCAACCTCTTCATCCTGATGATGTCGGTCCTGGTGCTGGCCGACAACTACCTGCTGATGTTCGTCGGCTGGGAAGGGGTGGGGCTCTGCTCCTTCCTGCTGATCGGCTACTACTTCGAACGCAAGAGCGCCGGGGACGCCGCCAAGAAAGCCTTCATCGTCAACCGCATCGGCGACGTGGGCTATGCCCTGGGCATCTTCCTGATCTTCAAGACGTTCGGGAGCGTCCAGTACACCGAGGTCTTCGCTTCGGCGGCCTCCGGCGAAGGGCAGGCGGCGCTGTCGGCCATCTGCCTGCTGCTGTTCGTGGGAGCGGTGGGCAAGAGCGCCCAGATTCCGCTCTACGTCTGGCTGCCCGACGCGATGGAAGGCCCCACTCCCGTCAGCGCCCTGATCCACGCCGCCACCATGGTCACGGCGGGCGTCTACATGATCGCCCGCTCCGCAGCCTTCTACAGCCGGGCGCCCGAGGCGCTGGCCGTGGTCGCCTTGGTAGGCCTGGCCACGGCCCTGCTGGCGGCCCTGATCGCACTGGCCCAGAGCGACATCAAGAAGGTGCTGGCCTACTCCACGGTCAGCCAGCTGGGGTACATGTTCCTGGCGGTGGGCGTGGGGGCCTTCGGTGCCGGGATCTTCCACCTGATGACGCACGCTTTTTTCAAGGCGCTCCTCTTCCTGGGCTCCGGCAGCGTGATCCTGGCCATGCACCACCAGCAGGACATGTTCAAGATGGGCGGCCTGAAGAAATACCTGCCGCGCACCTACTGGACGATGCTGATCGCCACCGGGGCGATCGCCGGCGTCCCGCTGCTGGCCGGGTTCTTCTCCAAGGACGAGATCCTCTGGAAAGCCTACTCGAGCTCCCACGGCGGCCTCGCCTTCTGGCTGGTGGGCGCGGTGGTGGCGGGCCTGACCGCCTTTTACATGTTCCGGCTGATGTTCCTCACCTTTCACGGGGAGGAACGCATCGAGATGGGCCATCACGGCCACCACCACGGCGAGGAGGAAGGTCAACACGGCGGCGAGGGTCACGGCCACGCGCACCCGCAGGAGCCGTCGGGAATCGTGACCGTCCCGCTGCTGATCCTGGCGGTCTTCTCCGCCCTGGCGGGCTACTTCGGCCTGCCCGCCTGGACGCACGTGACCAACCTGCTGGAGCACTACCTGGAGAGTTCCTTCCGCTTCGCCGCCGCCGAGGCCCCGACGCATCACTCGGTGTCCGAAGAGCTGGGACTGACGGCTGTGACGGTGGCGATCGCGGCATTGGCCATCTTCGCCGCTTACCGCTTCTACATCCGAGACCCGGCGGTCCCCGCCCGGCTCTCGCGCCGGTTTTCGGGCGTCTACCGGGTGCTGCGGGACAAGTTCTACGTGGACGAAGTCTACGAGGCGGTGATCGTGCGGCCGGTGCGGCGGGTCTCGCGCGGGTTCCTCTGGAAGTTCTTCGACGACGGCATCATCGACGGCATGGTCAACGGCGTGGCCACCCTGATGCGCAGCTGGAGCCGGGGCCTGCGCCTGATGCAGAGCGGCTACGCGCGCTCCTATGCGGCCTGGATCTTCGGAGGGGCGGCGCTGCTGTTCCTCTATTTCTTCATGAGGAGTGCCTGAGCCGTGCTGGAACCCTCCGGACTGGTGACCACGCTGCTGCTGCTTCCCGGGGCCGGCGCCCTCTTCCTGGCGCTGATGCCGGGATCGCGCGCGGCGGCGGTCCGGGCCGTGACGCTGATCTTCAGCGGCCTGACCTTTTTCTGCTCGCTGCTGCTGTGGACGGGATTCGAGACGGCCTCGGCCGACATGCAGTTCGTGGCCAGGCTCCCCTGGTTCGACGTGGCCGACTTTCACGTCGCCTACCACGTAGGGGTGGACGGCATCAGCCTCTTCCTGATCCTGCTCACCACACTGCTGACCCCGCTGGTGGTGGTGGCCAGCTGGGACGTCGAGCGGCTCAAGCCCTACATGATCTGCCTGCTGGCGCTGGAAGTCGGCATGCTGGGGGTCTTCGTG
>JBFGHG010000538.1:0-3599 GCA_041578395.1 Acidobacteriota bacterium | reverse complement strand
CCGTCGACGACCGTGGAGCCGGCCGGCAAGCAGGCCGGAATGAAAGCGGCAGCAAGCTGCCGCACTCCGCCGGCCGCCCGGGTCCTCAGCGCCGGGCGCTGGGCACGCGGACGCCCAGGTTCTCCAGTTCCTGGCGGGCCGTGGTCGCCTCCTGGCTGTCCGGAAAGAGGCGCACCAGCTTCTGAAAGGTGGCGATCGCCTCCTCGTTCTTGAGCAGTTCCTGCTGAACCAGGGCTTTCTTGTAGTAGGCCGCCGCCGTCATGTCCGCCTGCGGATACATGTTGATGACCTGGTCGAAGGCCTGCACCGCCTGCTCCTGCTGGCCCAGCTGCTGCAGGCACAGCCCCAGGTAGTAGGCCGCGTTGTCCGCGTATTCGCTCTCCGGGTAGCGCACCAGGAAATCCCGGAAGCCGTCGACGGCCAATTCGTAGTTGCCGGCCAGGTAGTCGTTGAAGGCCAGGCTGTACACCTGGTCCGGCTTGGGCCCGCCCGGGTCGGAGGAGGACGGAAGCCGGCGCGACTCGCTGCGCAGCTGGCTCTCTTCCACTTTCTGGAAGAGGGCCGCGAGCCGGTTGTTGGTCTCGTCCAGCTTCACGCTCAGACCCTCGACGTCACGCCCCAGCTCGGCCGAAACGCGGGTCCAGTCCGTGTTCTGCGCTCTCATCACGACCACCATCTCCTGGAGGACGCGGTTGGTCGTGGCCACCTGGTCGTTCAGCTGTTCGAGCAGGCTCTGCACCGAGCCCTGCCGCTCGTCGAAGCTCTTCTGCAGGTTCAGGACCTGGTTCTGCAGCTGCAGCACGTCGGAGGAGAGTCGAATGATCTCCTCCTTGGTCCCGGCACCCAGCCAGGGGGTGGACGCGCTCAGAATCAAGGTCAGGACGGCGACGGTGAATGCTTTCATCAACGGATTTTCTCCCACAATACTCCGAATTCTATGGCAAGCGAGCCGACGGGTTCAAACCGGAGCGGGCCGGCGAACCGGCCCGCGTTCCCGAACTTGGAGATCCCGGGGGCTTCCCGGCCCGCCCGCTCTGGCAGGCTACCGGGCCACGAAGTGCGCACGGCGGTTCTTGGCCCAGGCGGCTTCGTTGTGGCCCTGGTCGAAGGGGCGCTCTTCGCCGTAGGAAATCGTTCTCATCTGGTTCTGGCTTACGCCCAGGGTGAGAAGGAAGTCGCGGGTCGCGAGGGCCCGCCGATCTCCCAGGGCCAGGTTGTACTCCTCCGTGCCCCGCTCGTCGCAGTGGCCCTCGATGACCACGGTGGCCTCGGGATAGCGTTTCAAGACGACCGCGTTGCGCTGGAGCGCCGCCCGTGCCGTGGCGCTCAACTCCGCCCGGTCGTAGTCGAAAAAGACGTCCTGAATGTTGCCGGCTTCGATCTCCCGGCGCAGGCCTTCCTGGTCCGACAGTGAGACGACCGGCTCCACCACCGTGGGTTCCACGATCGTCACCCGGGTGCTGGCGCGCGCTTCCCCGCCGCTGCCGCGAGCGACGAGGGTATAGGTGGTCGAATCCGTCGGCGAGACCACGATCGATCCCCGGTCGTTGACGTTGCCGACTCCCTGGTCGATCAGGATCGAAGAGGCGTGTTGAGTCTCCCAGCTGAGCGTGGTCTGCTCGCCCCGGTCGATGCTCGACGGGGAAGCGGTGATGCTGGCCGTGGGCGCCGGGGCCGCCGGCTCGTCCGGGACGCGCTCGTCCGTGCGGGGTGCCGGCGGTTCGATGGGCCTCACGTCCGGCTTACGGCAGCCGGCGACGACCAGGAGCGACAGGATCAGGCACACGAAAACTGAAATGGATGCGAACCGATTGGGCATCGGATTCCCTCCTGAAATTCTCTAACTTACTCTTCCGCCAGGAAATACCCCGACCACGCGGGACTTCCGTTTATACCATAGGCGGTCAACTGTTTTAAGTTCTTTCCGTCGGCGTTCATGACGAAGATCTGGCTGGACCCGGAACGCGTACTCTGGAAGACGACGTGCCTGCCGTCGGGCGACCAGCTCGGGTTCTCGTTGCTGCCCGTGCCGGAGGTCAGCTGGAAGATTCTCCCGCTGGCGACTTCCGCGACGTACAGGTCGTGTTTCCACTGCCGTGGCGCCTGCCAGGAGTAGAGGATCAGGCGTCCGTCGGGTGACCAGGAGGGACTGTCGCAATGCCCCCCTTCGGTCACCAGCCGGCGCACGTTGGTGCCGTCGGCGTCCATGGTCCAGATCTGGGGGGTCCCCGTGCGGTCCGAGACGAAGGCGATCTGCTGACCGGTGGGACTCCAGGTGGGAGAGGTGTCGATGGCCGGGTGGCGAGTGAGGTTGCGCCGTCCGCTTCCGTCCAGGTTGGACACGAAGACGTCCGGGTCGTTTCCCCCGGACTCGCGGGACGAAAAGGCCAGCCGGTTCCCCGCCGGAGATACCGCCGGGGAGGACACGTAGTTGGAGGGGGCAGGCACGACGCTGCGCCCCCCCGCCAGGTCCTGCACCCACAACTCCCAGCCGCGCCGGTTGGACAGATTGGTGACGAAGGCCAGCTTGCCGTTGTCGGGCGTCCAGACGGGGAACTTGTTGAGCCCCCCGTTGGCAGTGACGGTGCGGACGTTGCTGCCGTCGTAGTCCATCACGTAGATTTCCTTGCTGGTCCCCTTCTGACCGGAATAGGCGATCTGCGTGCGCGCCACTCCCCGGCTGGCGCCGGCCGACAGTTCGTAGACGATCTGGTCGGCCAGCTGGTGCGCGACCCGGCGGATCAGCGTCTGATCTCCGATCGTGTAGCGGCGCCCCACCACCTGCTGCTGCAACTTCACGTCGAACAGGAAGGCCTCCACCACCACCGCGGTCTCGTACACCTGCAGATTCCCGAACGCCAGGAAGTCGACGTCCAGCGAGGGAACCTGCCAGTTCTCGAAATTCACGTCCTGGCGCAGCCGGATCGGCTCGAGCGGGTAGAAACTGCGCGACGGCATTTCGAAGAACCCGGAGAACCTCAGGTCGTTCCACAGCACCTCGTTGAAGACCTTCAGCGTGGAGGCGGTTTCCGGGGTTTCGTTGGACCGGGCACCGAACGGCGCCACCGCCAGACGCGTCGGCACCGTCTCTCCGATGCGCAGGACGTAGTCGTCCTGCTGGGCCCACAGGGCGGCGACCGCCGCCAGGGCCAGAATCAAAACCAGTAACGGGCTACGTCGTCTCATATGCACTCACACACCTTTCGCCTCGCGAAGACGGGAGGCGTCACCGGGGAGGATACTCGAAATTGGCGACGAACCGCACCCGCCGGCGGCGGAATTCGGGGGGCAGCGGGGGCAGGGGACTGGAGGCTCGCACCGCCCGCTCCGCCGACAGGTCCACACTGCGGATGCCGCTGGAACGCTGGACCCGCAGCGAATCGATGCGTCCCGAGGCGTCGATTTCGAACGAGACCGACACCTCGACGCGGTTCTCCAGCCGGCCCAGGGACGTCCGCAGCCAGTTCTCCGAAATGCGGCGCTCCACCTGCCGCAGGTACCAGGAGTCCAGACCGCCGCCGCCGCTGCCGCTTCCCACCTGTACGCCCACGCCCGTCCCCATCCCGCCTCCGGAGCCGGAGCCGCCGGCGGGAGCCCCT
>JBFGHG010000537.1:0-3603 GCA_041578395.1 Acidobacteriota bacterium | reverse complement strand
TCGCAAATGCCCAGCGGACCGGGCGTCGTCTCCGAACCCGAGATCCGCGCCATCGCGGCGCGCGTGCCGCCCGGGGTGGCCAGCTTCCTGCTGACCAGCCGCCGCGACCCCGAGTCGATCCTCCGGCAGCAGCGCTTCTGCCGCACCAACACCCTGCAGCTGTGCGACCGTCTCGAACCGGGGGCGCACCGCCGGCTGCGGGAGGCCCTGCCGGGCGTGGCGCTGGTGCAGGTCGTGCACGTCACCGGCCCGGAGTCCCTCGAAGAGGCCCGGCAGGTGGCGTCCGAAGTGGACGCCCTGCTGCTGGACTCGGGAAATCCCTCGCTGCGGGTCAAGGAGCTGGGGGGTACCGGACGCACCCACGACTGGGAGGTCAGCCGCCGCATCCGCGAGGAGGTCGAGGTCCCGGTCTGGCTGGCCGGAGGACTGAACAGCGGCAACGTGCGCGAGGCGTTCGAACGGGTGCAGCCCTTCGGCCTGGACCTGTGCTCCGGCGTGCGCAGCCGGGGGAAGCTGGATCTCGCCGAACTCGGACGTTTCTTCGGGGAAGTCCGGCAGATCGGCTGATCAGGGAGTGCTGAGTTCCGGAAGCCGCCGGAACTCGGCTCGGATCTGGTTGCGGAGCATCTCGAGGGCTTCCTCCTCGGTATGGCCCAGCGAGGTGAAGGGCCGCACGCGTACGAACATCCCTTCTTTCGGGGTCCGGGCCGAGGCCATCACGAAGGGCCCCAGAGGCTCCAGCTCGATCGCGAACTCGATTCCCTTGTGCTCCCACTTCATAGGGGGAGACTACCGCAGAGCGGGCCGGCGGGGCAATCCCGGCGGTTTTTATCAGACCGGGCCGCTACAATGGCGCGGCCACCGTCGAAAGGGGAGGAAAATCATGAATTACGTCCGAGTCCTGATCGCCGGAGTCGCCGGCGGAATCGCCATCTGGCTGACCAGCTTCGTGATGCACGGCGTCATCCTGGGCCCCACCTACTTGCGCTATCCGGTCTTCACTCAGGAGCAGGCCAATCCGCTCTGGTTTCTGGTCATCGAGATCTGCATCGCCATCACCGCCGCCCTGCTCTTCGCCAAGACGCGCCGCTGCTGGGGGGCGGGAGTGGCCGGCGGCGCCACCTTCGGCGTCTACGCCGGCCTGTTCAGCTTCTTCCCCTCCTTCTTCAACCCGCTGGTGCTGGAGGGATGGCCCTATTACCTGGCCTGGTGCTGGGGAGGAATCAACTTCATCAACGCCGTGGTCCTGGGCGTTGTGCTGGCCCTGGTCTACAAGGAGTAGCCCTCAGCTCGGGTCCCGCACCGTCGTCGGAATCGCCGCCCGGTCGCCGCGGGGCCTGAGCGTGCAGTCCGCCCCCGAAAACCCTGCGGACCGCGCCCGGCAGCAGGTCCGCCGTGGCCGGGGCGCTGGACAATCCCGGGCGGGTGTGATGTATTCGGGAGATCCGAGCACCGCTTTGCAGGGGGCTTGCCAATGTTGAATCGACGACGTTTTTTGGGCGCGATCGGCATCCCGGCCGCCGCCGGGGCCGCCACCCTGGCGCCGGGTGGGTTGTCGCGAGTCCTCGAAGCCGCGGCCGCCGTCCAGAGCAGCGGCGCCACGCCGGGCGAGGCCGCCGCCGACGAGAGTTTCTGGTTCGAGGTCCAGCAGGCCTTCACCGCCGACCGCAGCCTGATCAACCTCAACAACGGAGGCGTCTGCCCGGCGCCCGCGGTGGTCCAGGAGGCGATGAAGCGTCACCTGGACTACTCCAACACCGCGCCGGTCTACTCGATGTGGCGCGTGCTGGAGCCCCAGCGCGAGGGAGTGCGGCAGCGGCTGGCGCTGGCCTTCGGCTGCGACCCGGAAGAGGTCGCGCTGACCCGCAACGCCTCCGAGAGTCTGCAGATCTGCCAGCTCGGCCTGGACCTCGGCCGCGGCGACGAAGTCCTGACCACCAACCAGGACTACCCGCGCATGATCACCACCTGGAAGCAGCGGGAGCGCCGCGAGGGGATCGTGCTGAAGCAGTTCTCCATCCCGGTGCCGGCGGAGGACCCGGACCAGATCGTGCGGCTCTTCGAGCAGAACATCACGCCCCGCACGCGGGCCATCCTGATGTGCCACATGATCAACCTCACCGGCCAGATCCTGCCGGTCAAACCCGTGGTCCGGATGGCGCGCCGGCATGGAATCCCGGTGATCGTGGACGGCGCCCACGCCTTCGCCCACTTCGAGTTCGACCACGCCGACCTGGACTGCGACTACTACGCCTCGAGCCTGCACAAGTGGCTCTTCGCGCCGCACGGCACCGGCCTGCTCTACGTCCGTCGCAGCGAGATCGAGGGGCTGTGGCCGATGATGGCGGCCGCCGAGAAGCAGGACGCCGACATCCGCAAGTTCGAGGAGATCGGCACCCACCCGGCCGCCAACTACCTGGCCATCGGAGACGCGCTCACCTTTCACCAGGGGATCGGCGCGGCACGCAAGGCGGCCCGGCTGCGCTACCTGACCCGCTACTGGGCCGAGCAGCTGCTGGAGCACGACCGGGTACGGCTGCACACCAGCCTGAAGCCGGAGTTCTCCTGCGGCCTTGCCAACGTGGAGGTCGAGGGCGTGGACTGCGTGGAGTTGACCTCCCACCTCTGGAAAGAGCACCGCATCCTGGTCACCCCGATCCAGCACGAGGAGTTCCAGGGGATTCGCGTGACGCCCTCGGTGTACACGACCCTCGAAGAACTCGACCGCTTCTGCAATGCCATGCGCAGGGTGATCCGGGAGGGAATTCCCCAAGCGTGAGCGATCTGGCGGGCCGCTCGGCCATCGTGACCGGCGCCAGCAGCGGAATCGGCAGCGCCGTCGCCCGGGAGCTGTCCGCCGCGGGAATGCGTCTGCTGCTGACGGCGCGCCGCCGCGACCGACTCGAGCAACTGGCGGCGGAGCTGGGCGAGAGCCGGGTGCTGGCGGCAGACGTCACCGACCCGGCCCTCCCGGACGCGCTGCTGGGCGCGGCCGTGGACGCCTTCGGCGGCTGCGACGTCCTGGTCAACAACGCCGGCATCCTGGAGATCGGGGCCGTCGATTCGATCGACCTGGACCGGATGTGCCGCATGGTCAGGGTCAACGTGGAGGCCGCCTTCCGCCTCGCCTACAGCGCGGTCCGCCACTTCCGGCAGGCAGGGAGCGGCCATCTGGTCAACGTCTCCAGCGTCCTGGGGACCAAGACCCGGCCCACCGCCGGCGCCTACGCCGGCACCAAGTTCGCCGTCGAGGCGCTCTCGGAGGCCTTGCGCCTGGAGCTGGCCGGCAGCGGCGTGCGCGTCTCGGTAGTGGCTCCGGGGATGGTGATGACCGAACTGCACGATCACCTGCCCACCCACCCGGCCGAACAGCTGGGCATCCGGAAGCCTCTGCAGCCGGAGGAAGTGGCCCGCAGCGTCCGCTACGTCCTGGAACAGCCGGAGCACGTCCACGTCGGCCGCCTGCTGGTGCTCCCGTTCGAAAGCCCGGTCTGACCGTAAGGGTGGACCGACCACGCGGTACTTCGGGCGCGATCCCGGTTGAAGGTCGTGGCGATATGGGAATGTCGCTTCGATCCTCGGAACCGCTTTCGAGTCTTCTAC
>JBFGHG010000536.1:0-3605 GCA_041578395.1 Acidobacteriota bacterium | reverse complement strand
CCTTCGCGACCTGAACCGGCCCGGGCCGGCCGCTGGATCGCAGGATCATCATGCAGCGTGCACATCGCCCCCAGGGCCCCGCGGCCTCTGCTCCGACCCTGCTGCTGCTGGGGCTGGTTGCGGCCGGAGTGTGCTGCGGCGGGCGCGCCGATCTGGCGCCGCTGCTGGAGCCGGCGGCCCTGAGCGGCTCGCGCGAGACTGGCCGGCTGGAAGTCCAGGTGTCCAACCAGGGCAAGGGCCGGGCCCGCGCCACCACCACCAGCATCGTGTTTCCGACCTTCGAAGTGCGCCTGCCCACCCGACCGCTGGCCCCCGGCGAGAGCACCCTCGTCTCCACCGCCCTTCCGGAGCCGTGTATCCGGGCCGGCTGCGACTTCCGGATCCGGGTCGATTCCAAGGACGAGGTGCGCGAGAGGGACGAAAACAACAACCTCCTTTCGGCCCGCTGCCCCTGACCGGAGACCGAACCCGTGCGACAGCCTTCCAGGCTGTCGACTTTCCTGCTGGATCACGACCGGCAAGGATGCCGTCCCACTCCCCTTTTTCGTGCCGTGTGAGCCCCCTCACAGGCGAGTGCCCCCTCTCTCCCGCACAATGCCCTCCGCAACGGTTGGCGCTGAGGGGATGAATCGGCTCTGAGACGGCCGATTCGGGGAGGTCCCCCTCGTAGCGGGAAGGGCGGGCATGGTCGAAAATCTCAACTCCGAAGCCTCGGTGGCTTCGCGCTGGTTCGATCGAGACGTCTCGTTCCGAGCCCAGCTCTACATCTTCGCCATCATCGCGACCGGCGGCACCATCCTCCTCTACTCCCTCGGCAAAGCCCTCCTCATGGGCGACCTGCGCTGGATCTACCTGGCCGTTCTGACCGCCCTGGCCAGTCTCTTCTCGGTCCGCATCCCCGTCATGGGCCCCAAGCACGGGCACTTCGGCATCGCCATGGGGGATGTCTTCATCTTCACCTCCATCCTGCTGTTCGGACCTCCCGCGGCCGTGATCCTGGCGGCGGTGGAGGGGACGGTCATCTCCATCAAGCAGGGGTGCAACAGCTGGTACCGGCAGCTGTTCAACGTCACCCACCTCTCCCTGACCTGCTTCCTCGTCGCCCATGTCTTCTACTGGATGCAGGGCGGAACCGCGCCCCCCTCCAGCGAGGAGATGGGCAGCGCGGCCATGCTGTTGCTCCTGGTCGGAATCTGCGGCCTGATCTACTTCGCCCTGAACACCGGCATCGTGGTGGCGGCCATGTCGCTGACCACCGGGCAGCCCTTCTCGGCCCTCTGGCAGGAGTTCGTGTGGGCCTCGGTCTCCCACTTCAGTTGCGCTTCGCTGGGGGCGGTGATCTTCCTCTACTTCGGCGAATCGCAGTTCTACTACGTGGCGCTGGCCACGCCGATGCTGCTGCTGATCTACTACACCTACCGCATCAACGTCGCCCGCTTCACCCAGACCCGGCAGCACCTGACCGAAGTGCGGGCCCTGCTGGAAGAAAAGATCGAGGCCGAAAAAGAGCTGCAAAAGGCCAAGGACCTCCTCGAAATCCGGGTCGAACAGCGCACCTCCGAGCTGCGCGAAGCCAACCAGCAGCTGCTGTGCGAGGTGAACGAGAGAAACGCCGCCCAGCGCGCCCTGGCCCGCGAGACGGAACGCCTTCGCGTCACGCTGCGCAGCATCGGCGACGGGGTTGTCACCACCGACATCGAAGGCCGGGTGGTGCTGATGAACGACGTGGCCGAGGTGATGACCGGCTGGTCGAGTTCGGGGGCCGCCCTGGAGCCTCTCGAGAGAGTCTTCCGGGTGGTCCGCGAGGACGGCGCAGGCGGCTCGCAGGACCTCTTCCGGCACGTCCTGGAAACCGGCGAGATCGTCTCCCTGGAGGGACCCGAGCAGTGCATCATCGCCCGGGACGGCTCGCGCCGTACCGTCGCGCACACCGCCGCGCCCATCCGCGGTGACGACGGCAACATCTCGGGCGTGGTCCTGGTCTTTCGCGACATCACCGAACAGCAGCGCCTGGAGCGCGAACTCCTGCGGGCCCAGAAGCTCGAATCTCTGGGGCTGCTGGCAGGCGGGATCGCTCACGACTTCAACAACATCCTGGGGGGGATCCTGCTCAAGACTCAGCTGGCGCAGCGCGCCCTGGCCAAACAGCGGGACCCGGGCAAGTTCCTGGGCAGCATCCAGGAGGCCGTGCAGACCGCCACGGCGCTCACCCAGCAGCTTCTCACCTTCGCCAAGGGCGGAGCCCCCATCAAGCAGACCGCCAGCGTCCGCGAGCTGCTGCAGAGCGCGTCCAGCTTCGCCCTGCGAGGCTCCAGCGTCCGCTGCCAGCTGGATTTGGCCGAAAACCTCTGGTGTGCGGAGGTCGACACCGGGCAGGTCAGCCAGGTGGTCCACAACCTGGTGATCAACGCCGCCCAGTCGATGCCCGAGGGCGGGACCATCACCATCGCGGCCCGCAACGTGGCACTCCAGGCGGGACATTCCCACGGCGAACTGAGCCCCGGCAACTACATCCAAGTCGCCGTACAGGACGAGGGCTGCGGAATCTCCGCCGAGGACCTGGGACGGATCTTCGACCCCTACTTCACCACCAAGCCGACCGGTCACGGGCTGGGCCTGACGACGACCCATTCGATCATCCAGAAACACGGCGGACACATCGCCGTCCATTCGGCGCCGGGCGAGGGGAGCCGGTTCGACATCCTGCTGCCGGCTTCCATGGCCGACGCGGTGATCGTTCCGGAGACGCCCCGCGAAAACTTCGAGGGCTCCGGAAGGGTGCTGATCATGGACGACGAGCCGCGCATCCGCGAAGCGCTCGCCGAGTTGCTCGAGGACCTGGGCTACGAGGCGGAGGCCGCCGCCGACGGGAGCCGGGCGCTGGAGAAGTACCAGGCGGCCCGCCGGGCGGGTTCGCCGTTCGACGTCGTGATCATGGACCTGACCATCCCCGGCGGCATGGGAGGCCGGGAGGCGGTCCAGCGGCTGCTGGCCATCGACCCGCAGGCCCGCGCCGTGGTCTACAGCGGCTACTCCAAGGACCCGGTCATGGCGAGCCACCGGAAGTACGGCTTTCGAGCCATGTTGACCAAGCCGTTCCGCTTTCAGGAGGTGGGCAGAATCCTGGCGGAACTGATCCCCGATAGAGACGACTCCAGCAAAGCCCTGCGCAAAGTGGGTTGAGTGAGGAAAAACATCATGACCAAGAAGACACGAAACCGGAGCATCGCGCTGCTGAGCGCGCTGCTGCTGACCGGGGGCCTGTTCGCCTCGGAAGGCCGGGGCCGGAGCGAAGTCTCCCTACACTCCGTCAAGACCTCGCCGTTGCTGGAAGCCGAACTGCGGTATCTCGAACACCGGCCCGAGTACGACTACCCGATTCCGGTGATCGTGAGGACCTCCCGGGCCGGAGCGGCGCAACTGCTGGCCTCCCGGCCGGACGTTCGCCGGCTCTCCTCGATCGGCAGCTATGTCACACGGATGACCGCCGCCGAACTGCGCGAAATCATGCGCTCGGACGAGGTACGCTACGTGGCCCTGGACGCAGTGGTGCGGGGCTGGAACGAGGACCGGCCCGGCCGCGGGGGCGGACGGGCCGATCGGGG
>JBFGHG010000535.1:0-3609 GCA_041578395.1 Acidobacteriota bacterium | reverse complement strand
CGTCTCGTGCATCTAGAGGGGTGGTACAATGCGCGCGGACTCGAACCTTCTTGCAATTGGGACGTTCTTCATGCGACACACAACGATTCTGGCGGTGATGGCGGCGGCCTTCACTCTTTCCACCGTGGCGGCGCAGCCTTTTCCCCTGTACAAGCCCAACAAGTGGGAAGTCTCCGGCTTCTTCGGCTACGGGGTGCTGGCCGGACGCAACGATTTCGCCTCCCTGGTCAACGGCAGCTCGCCCAACACCGTAGGACTGGCACGGGAGGCGGGCTTTCTGGCGGGACTGCGGCTGTCCGAGAACCTGGGGGAACACTTCGGGGCGGAGTTCGAGTACACCTTTGCCGACTCACCCGTCGAGCTGCGCAACCTCAGCCCCCAGCTGCGGAACTTCGTGCTGGAGCAGCGCATCCACAACTTCTCCTACAACGGGATGTTCTACCTGCGGGACCGGCGCAGCCGCTGGCGGCCCTTCGGCACGGCCGGGGCCGGCGTCTCGCTCTACCAGCTCTCGGGCGACACCGAACAGCGGGGCGTGGCGGCCGGACTGGACCTGCGCGACCGCTGGAAGTTCGCCTTCAGCTGGGGAGGCGGGGTGCAGTAGCTCGGAGGGGAGCCCTGGGGCGTCCGCTTCGACTTCCGCGACCGGATCACCCAGGTCCCCGACTACGGCATCCCGCGGGAAGGGATGCTGGTCAGCGGCATTCAGACACCCGGCTTCCGGCCCGACGGGCTGTTTCACCACCTGGAAGCCAGCGTCGGCTTCGTGTACGCCTTCAACGTTCGCTGAGGGGCCGCATGCTGGCAACGGGCATCCTGACCGCACTGCTGCTGACCGCCACCGCAGCGCCGCTGCAGGCCCGCGACCCGGACCTGCGCACGGCCGAGCTGATGCAGAAGGTGGAGTCCGGCTTCACCCACATCTACAACCTGGACTACGGCAAGGCGCAGGAGAGTTTCGAGGCGCTGGCCAAAGAGCACCCGCGTCACCCGGCGCCGCCCCTGTACACGGCGACCTCGGTCTGGCTGCGCGAGCTGTTCCAGCGCCAGGACCTGGACCTGGACCTCTTCATCTCCCCCAGCTACTTCGACAAGCCGACCACGCGCGTCATGCCGGCGGCCGAGCGCGAACGCTTCTTCGCCCTGGTGGAGCGTTCGCAGGAGCTGTCCGAAGCCATCCTCGAGCAGGACCCGCAAAACCAGGACGCCCGCTACTTCCTGGGGAGCGCGCAGGGCATCCTGGCCTCCTTCGCCATCACCATCGACCGCAGCAAGAAGACCGCCTTCGACCACGGCAAGAAGGCGTACCGCTTTCACAAGGAGCTGGTCGAGGAGAACCCGGACTACTACGACGCCTACATGAGCGTGGGGCTGTACGAGTACGTGGTGGGCAACCTCCCCTGGTACATCAAGTGGCTGGCGGCCATGGTGGGCTACCGCGGCAGCGTCCAGCGCGGCTTCGAGTACCTGGACCTGGCGGTCGAAAAGGGGCGTTTCGTCAGCGACGACGCGCGCGTCCTGCAGATGGTGCTCTTCGTCCGGGAGAAGCGCTACGGGGAGGCGCTGGAGAACGTCCGCCACATCCGCCGCAAGGGCCCCCGCAACTTCATCGCGATGCTCAACGAGGCCCACGTGCTGGAGAAGCTGGGCCGCACGGCCGAGGCGCTCACCACGTACCGCCAATTGCTGCGTCGGGCCGAAGCGGGCGAACCCAACTTCCACCTGCTGCCGCTGGGGAAGATGCGCTACACGCTGGGCCGGAAGTTCTGGGAGCTGGAGAAGCTCGACCTGGCTCTGGCGACGCTCGAAGACTCGATCGGATCGACCGACACTCCGCCGCGGGAACGGGCGCTGTCGCGGCTGCTGGCCGGGCAGATCCTGGACACCGAAGGCCGCCGCGACGAGGCGCTGGCCCACTACCGGGCGGTGCTGGAGTTGGGCGACGTGGAGCAGTCCCACAAGCAGGCGCGCAAATACCTCGAGCAGCCCTACAGCGGGTCGTGAGTTACTTTCCGTACAGCAGGTAGCAGGTCCGGCATTCCGGGGGGAAGTCGCGGGTTTCGAACCCGTGACGGAAGCTCTCGAAGGCCGGGTGTTCCCAGATCTCTTCCAGGGTCTGCGTGCGGATGTCCCCGTAGAAGAGCGACTTGGGCGGGTGAAACTGGCCTTCGAAATAGCGGCTGACGTGGTGCCCGAAGTGGCAGCAGGGTGCGACGCGGCCCTCGAACGAGAAGTAGACCGACTCCAGCGGCGTCGCCAGGCAGTGGCGGCCTTCCATCCGGTCCGTCAGGGGAAGTTCGGAGTGAATCAGCACGCGCAGGCCGGCCGCTTCCGCTTCTTCTTTGACTTCCAGGAGGCGCTGCTCGAGCCGGGCCAGCCGGCCGCCGTTTTCGCGGCGGGGCGAGAGGCGGTACTCGAGGAAGCTGCGTTCCCAATCGTCGCGGTTGGAGATGACGTTGAGCTGCTTCAGGTGCAGCACCCGCGCGCCCACTTTCCGCAGCCAGGGGACGATCAGCTCCAGCTCGCCGGCGTTGCCCTTCTGCAGGGTGAAGGCAACGCCCAGCTCGAGGCCGCTTTTTTCGCGCTCGATCAACCCGGAGAAGCGGGCCAGGTCGCGGGTCAGCTTGTCGAAGCTGGCGCCCGTCCGGATGGCCTCGAAGGTCTCGGCTGTCATCCCGTCGACCGAGATGGTGAGCCGGTTCATGCCGGCCTCGATCAGCCGCAGGCTGTTGCGCTCGTTGAAGACGGTGCCGTTGGAGGTCATGGTGGCGGTGCAGCCCTGACGGCGGGCCTCGGCGACCATCTCGTAGATCTTCGGATGCAGCATCGGCTCGCCCCAGCCGGTGAAGTCGACCGTGTGGGCGTATCCCATCGCGTCGCAGATGCGCTGGTAGGTCTGGGCGGCCATGTCCAGATACGGGTCTTCGCTGGAGAACCGCGGACACATTTCGCACAGCAGATTGCAGCGGAAAGTGGGCTCCAGGTTGAAGGAAACCGAGCGCGCCTGCATCCGAGTCAGTATAAACGAGAACCTTCACCACTGATCCTTCCCGCTCCTGCCTCCGTACAATGGACACAGAAAAGGAGGGACTCGTGAACAAGACGCTGCGAGTATTGGGAATCGTACTGCTGATCGGACTGGCCGCCCCGCTGCTGGCCGCGGACCGCCAGATCACCCGCACCCTGGATCTGTCGCCGGGCGCACTGGTGAAGGTGGGCGGCTTCAACGGCAGGGTGGAGATCGAGACCGGCCCGGGCAGCCAGACGGTCATCGAGATCACCCGCCACGCCAAGTCGGAGGCCGACCTGGAAGCGCGGCCAGTGTTCATCGAGAGCAGCGGCAACGTCCTGCGCGTGGGAGTCGACTCCTCGGGTTACAGCCGGGCATCGGTGAAGGACGAAGTCTACCTGCGCATCCCCGAGACCGTGGCGGAGTTGTCGGTCCAAGGCATCAACGGCAAGGTGACCTGCGGCTACATCGACGGCAGCGCCACCGTGGAGGGCGTCAACGGACCGGTAACGCTGGCCCAGGGCGGCGGAACACTGCAGCTGGAGGGCATCAACGGGGCCATCGAGGTGGAGATGGGCACTCCGCAAGACGTGCAGATG
>JBFGHG010000534.1:0-3613 GCA_041578395.1 Acidobacteriota bacterium | reverse complement strand
GCCGGTCTGATCGTGCAAGGTCAGATAGACCGGGATGGGGAAGTTGCCAGGATTGTGAACCGCCACGCCGGTGTTGATGCCCCCCTCACGCCGAACCGGAACGATGAAGCCCGGATGGGCCGGGCTCTCTCCCACGCCTGCGATGCCGAACCCCTGGATGTCGTAGCGAATGACTCCGCCCAGCCTTCCGCTCCGTGTCACCACTCGCAGCGATCCGGAGACGAGCCCCCCCTCGCCGCTGGTCGAGAACGTCGCCGAACCCAGAGGAGCAATGCTGAAGTCGCTGGACGCCGGGTTGGACAGCCCTTCACCCGTCAGCGTGACGTCCAGCGCCGAGCCGGAATCGTCGAACAACTCAATGTGGCCGGACACCGTCTCGAGAAGGGACGGATTCACCAGCACGAGGTCGGACTGGAGCCCCACTCCGTTACCGAACTGGGCGAAGTTGAGGACCGAGGCCTCCCCCGCCTCCTCTCGGACCTGGGTCACGGGCAGCGTCGTGAAACGGCCCACAGTGTTCCCCAACTCCATCGCCGTGGCGGTGACCAGACCCTCCACCACCGTGACTTCCGCGACCCCGTGGAAAGACTCGACGGTGGCGTCCGGAAACAGCTCATCGATGAAGACCGCCACGTGACCGCGAGGCGGCAGCGATCTCGCGACCGGCGTCGCAACTCCGACACCCTCCCGGTTTCTCAATCTGATCGTGAACTCCACGGGAACCGCTTCAGGATTCTGCACCGCCAGCCCGGTAGAGAGCTGTCGGGGCAAATGCCGGACCGGGACGGCGAAATGGGAGAGCGGAGTGCTTTCGCCCACTCCCGCAATCCCGATTCCCGGGATGCTGAAGCGAATTGTCCCGCCCACGCGAGAGGACGAATCCACCACCGCCGACCCAGCGGCGACGCCGTCGGCCCCCTCGGTCGACAGGGTCAAGGAGCCGCGAGGCATGATCGTGAATCGCCCGGCTTCGGCCTCGTTCTTCCCTGCCGCGAGTCGTGGAACCCGGTCCAACGGAAGGCCGTCGTCATCGAAGACTCGAAGCTCGCCGGTCGCAATCAGACCAAAGGAAGGATTGGTGAGCACGATGTCCGAAGTGAAACCATCCCCGTCCCCGAACTGGGCGAAGAAGCTCAGGTGTTCAGCGGGCTGCGGCGGATCGCCTTCCAGGTCGAGCCGGAAGACGCCAGCTCCTTCGGTGGCCGCATAGAGATGGCGTCCATCCAGGGAGAGAGCCAGCCGGTTGACGTCCCGGTACTCCAGATTGCCGCCCAGAAGCTGCCACGATTCTCCTTCGTCCTGGGACCGGTAGACGCCGCTGCGCCGGTCCGAGGCGTAGACCGTGCCCGGACGTGTGGGGTCGGGGACGATGTCGGACACTGTGGCCTGTGGGTTCATCCCGGTTGCCGCCAGACTCCAGGTGGATCCTCCGTCGCGGCTGCGATAGAGGGCGCTCCCATCGAAGCCCGCAAAGATGGTGTTGGGATCGTCGGGCCGGATGGCGACCGAAAGCGCGTGGGCCCCGCTCGGAAGGCCATTGTTCGAATGCACCCAGCTCAACCCGCCGTCCTCGGTTTTGAACACTCCTTCTCTGGCCGTCGAGACGAATACGACGAGTTCGTTCTCTGGATGAACGGCAATTCCGGTGACCGTGGCGTCGTCGAGTTCGCTGCCGTTTCGCTCCGTCCACGAGCGACCGCCGTCCAGCGAAGCGTACAATCCGCCGGCAGCCATGCCCAGGTCGAAGACTCCCGCCGAGAGGAACGCGGCAGTCCCTGCGTAGACCGTTCCAGGATTGGACGGGGCAAAAGCGATCGTGTACCAACCGAAGTTCTCAGCCGGGACCGCGGCGGCGATCCGCCAATGCCGGCCGCGGTCGTAGGTTTCCAGAATGGCGCCATGCCAGTTGTTGGCTGCCAGCACGTGCTCGTCGCTGGACGGGTCGACCGCGACCGCGTTCCACTCCAGGTCGGCGAAGGGGCTGTAGTTCCACCCCTCCCAACCGAGACCGCCGTCGGAACTGGCGAACATACCGCTGCGCGCGGCGGCGAAAACGGCGCCCGGAAAGCGGGGGCTGGCCGCGATGTCACGGACTTGGGCGCCGGTGTAGCCGTCGCTCGAGCCGACCCAGGTCAATCCGCCGTCCTCGCTCAGGAAGTTCCCACCGCCGTAGTTGTTGGCGAAGAGGCGGTTGGGGTCGCGCGGGTCGATCTGCAGGTCAATCGGGAAACCCGCCCGAATGCCCTCCGACCCCCAGCCCAGCGTGCCGCCGGACACCTGTTCCCAGGTGCGCCCCCGGTCCTCGCTGACATAGACCGCACCGGCGCTGGCCGCGTAGGCCAAGTCGGAATCGAGAGTCGAAAACTCGACCGAATTGGCACCGATCGCACTCGATACCTGCCGCCACGAGTTGCCGCCGTCCTCAGAGAGGTAGACTCCCTTGCCCGCGTCGTACTGGTTGTTGGTAGCCCCCGCGAGCAGGACGTCTGGATCCTCGGGGTGCATGAACAGAGTACCGACGTAGAGGTTGTCGAGGCCATTGTTCATCTGAGCCCAAGTCGCTCCGCCATCGGTACTCTTGATCACGCCGACCCCACCCGGCGTACCCGCCACGGGTTCGGAGTTGGCTGCCTCCCGGTCGAAAATGCCGGTCGAGACATACAGGACATCGGTATCGCGAGGATCGATCCAGATATAGCGGGCCAGGTTGTCGCCCCGCCAAACCGCGCTCCAGCTTTCGCCACCGTTGGTGGTCTTGTAGACCACGCCCTTCGTGAGATCGAATTCCCTGCCCTGGCGTACTTCGCCCGCCCACTCGAAGCTGGAGATCTCGGCCGCCGCGTAGACCGTGGCCGAATCACCCGGTTCGACGGCGAAACCGCGGAAGGAAATCCCTTCGATTTCGACGATGCCGTTGACTCTGGGCGTCCAGGACCGGCCCGCGTCGGTGGATCTGAAGATCCCTCGAGAGTTCTGTGTTCCGACCCAGACAATGTTGGGGTCGTTGGGGTCGATCGTCAGGCTGAAAACCGGGATGGCGTCGGCCGAGAACCCGACCCGGGTGTTGATGCCGGTGTTGGACGCCGCCCAGGTGGCGCCACCGTCCTCACTTCGGAAGACGCCGGAGAAAGCATCAGTGACGAACATCAGGCCCGGGTCTTCCGGACTCATCCGAACGTCGTATCCAAGCCCCCCCGGGGGACCACCGCACCGCACCCACGACAGGTCTTCTCCCGCCGGCTGGGTTCTCGTCGGCTGAACGGGTGAAGGGTGACCAACCGGAATCCATAAGCAGGCCAACAACCCGACCGGAAAAAGCAGGGAAACTCGCATGGTTTACCTCCCCGGTCACCGGGGAATTGCCCCGGAAAACCGAGCCGGCCTCCCGAAATCTGGGTGAAAGTACACAAGCCCGCTTGCGCTACCAGGAGGGAAGCAATTCCGTCGCCACGCCCGTATATCGCGACCACTCGTTGATGGTTCGACTCGGCAGAGTCCATCCGTTCGAGCAGGGGGCCGTGGTTCCAGTCCTGCCGTGAAGGCGGGGAGGCGTGGGGAACTCTGTGGGGCTCGAGCCTGCAGGCGCGGAAGACTGATCTCAGCGGTGTTCGGC
>JBFGHG010000533.1:0-3613 GCA_041578395.1 Acidobacteriota bacterium | reverse complement strand
TTCTACTCGCTGGCGGACGGGCTGGCCGTCGCCCTGGCCAACCCGGGGGACACGGCGGCTCGGGTGAACGTCAAACTGATCGATCCCGATCTGGGGCCCGACCTGCCGCTGGCGACCAAGCCGCTCATCCTGGAACCGGGCCGGCACGTAGCTCGCTTCCTGAACGAATCGTATTTCGGCGCGCTGCCCGACGGCTTCGAGTCCGGGACCCTGGTGGTCGAGGCCGTGCAGGGACGTGTCATCGCAACGGTGCTCAAGACCCAGGCGGGCGTGGCCATTTCCACGCTCCCGCTGGCCGTGCGCCGCTAAGCCAAACCAATCCCCGCTCTCAGGAGCGGGGCCGCCAGAGTGGCACGCCCTTCCCGCGTGACGCGGGGGAGGGGCGTGCCACTCCTATTTTGGCCGCCGGGGAAACTTCCCGGCGGCAGGTGAATCCTTGGAATCATGATGAAGCAATACTGTTGCATACTCGTAGCCGGCCTGGCTCTGGCGATGCCGCTCTCGACGGCGGCCCAGGAGTCCCGCTCCGAATGGGTCGGACTGTGGCGCCTGGTTCAGCAGACCGACGCGGGCCCGGTAACCTTTCGGCTGTTCGTCCCCTCCCAGGGGGAGCCGCAGTTCTTCGGCTCCAGCTGGGAAAATCTCTATTTGGCCGGCTCCAGGCTGGGGCCCGGCAGCCTGGAACTGAACTGGCAGACCAAGGGGGTCAACATCGTCTTCCGCGGCCGCCGCCAGGGGGCCGAGGTGTCGGGAGACTGGGAACTGGTTCACCCGCAGTACCGGCAGAGCAAGCCCTTCGAGGGGCGGCGCCTGCTCGAAACCGGCCAGTGGAAGCCCCTGCAGGGCCTGCGGGGCGGCGACCCCGGCGTTTTCCTGAACCTCAATTCGCGGCTGCTGGAGCATCGGTCCGACCTGGCCGTCTACTGGAGGGACACCTTTTACCCCGGCTTCCTCCCGCTGGTGGAGGACCCGCCCACGATGGCCCGCCTGACGGCGAAAGTAGGCAGCGAGAGCTTCGAGCAGGACACGAAGAAATTCGCCGCCATCGTCCAGGACCTGGAGTCACGGCTGCGCCGGAAAGCCCAGGGACTCGAGATGCCCTACACCTTCGTGGCGGCGCCCTTCGGGCCAGCGGAGCCCCAGCCCGTACAGGTGCACCGGCGGGCCTTCCTTCTGGTCGACCCTTCGGCCATGCTGGCGCGCCACGGGGAGGACGCCGAGGCGGCGATTCCGCGGGAGCTGCTGGAGTCCAGCTTCGAGCGGCACTATTTCACCGTCCAGATTCCCGCCATGCGGC
Organism: Acidobacteriota bacterium; assembly: GCA_041578395.1. Taxonomy (GTDB): domain Bacteria; phylum Acidobacteriota; class UBA6911; order RPQK01; family JANQFM01; genus JBFGHG01. Next base: position 2,316 of record JBFGHG010000533.1, on the reverse strand, counting down.
AGTTCCGCAAGGGACTGCCGGCCTATCTGCTCAGCCAGCTCTACTCCGGGCCGGCCGGGGCCCTGGGCCTGCCGGCTACCCGGCTCGAGCAGCTGGAAAAGGAGCTGGACGCCATCAAACAGCGCGCCCGGAACGGAAAGGCACCCGACGGCGACGAAGGGGCTTTCCTGGCGTACCGCTTCGTCAGTTTCCTGGCCAGATCGAGGACACCGCCGCAGCTGCTGGAACTGGACCCCCGGACGTTGCGCCTGCAGTACGCCGCCTTCCTGAACGACCCGGCCTGAGGGAGCACCTCAGATCGTGTCGAGCACTTCCGCCCGGGCCCGCTCGAGCAGGCGGCGCCCCAGCAGGAAGGCCGCCAGCGCCAGGCCCATCCAGTAGGCCTGGCCCCAGATAGAGGGCGCCGGTTGGCCCAGCAGGAGGAAGCGGTAGGCTTCCACCAGATGCGTCAGCGGGTTGCAGTCCAGCACGAGGCGGAACAGTCCGGGCGCCTTGCTCTTCGGGTACACGATGGGGGTCATCCAGAACAGCGCCATCATGCCGACGCCCAGCAGCTGGGCGACGTCCCGGAAAAAGACGTTGAGGCAGGCGCAGCACACCCCCAGGCCGTGCATCAGCAGCGCTTGAAACAGCAGCAGCGGCACCAGCAGCAGCACCCAGGGCCCGTTGAGCAACCCGAGCCCCAGCAGCACCCCGGCGAAGAGGACGGTGGAGAGCGCCTGATGGGCCACCGCCGAGAGGACCCGCGAGGCGGGCAGCAGTTCCAGCGGGAAGCGGGCTTTCTTGACCAGCGCGGCATTCTCGATCCACACCCCCGCCGAACGCACCAGCGACTCCTGCAGCGCCATCCAGGGGATCAGCGCGGCGAACAGCCCCAGGGCGTAGCCGCCCGGCGTCTCCAGCCCTTCGATGCGCTGGCCCAGCACCACCGCGAAGATCAGCGTGTAGAGCCCCAGCTGCAGCAGCGGATTCAGAACCGACCAGAAGATCCCCGCCAGCGAGCCCAGGTAGCGGGAGTAGATGTCCCGGCGGACCAGCTCGCCCAGCAGATAACGGTGCGAAGTGAGGACGTCCAGCATGAGCCTGCCCGGACTGGTGCCCGGCGCGAAGGGGAGTATATCATTACCCCCGGAAGCTCTCTGCCGGCGAGCCTCCAGCGTCGTAATCGTAATTTGTATTCGTAATCGTAATCGTGAATCGTAGTCGCAAGCGCCCCGCGCCACCCCCCCGCCCCCCCCTGCCACACCCCGAGATCGGAGCCTGGGGACTGCTCCTTTTCTACGCCCTGCTGCCCCACGTGTTCGCCGTCACGGCGATGGACAACTTCCGCCTCCCCAAGGACGCGTTCGCAGCCGGGTTCATCCTGCTGCTGGCCGGCCACTTCGTGCTGACGCGCCGATTCGTGCCGCGCCGGCGCCCGGCGGCCTGGACGCTGCTCTTGTGGGGCGGCCTTCTCTACCTGTTCGTCCACTGCCTGTGGGCCGGCCGCGAGGACCTCAGCTGGCCGGCGTTCGGGTACGTCCTGCTCTTCTGCCTGCTGCTGCTGATGCTGCGCCGGCTCCCCGGCCGGGCATGGCTGCAAAGGATCTGGCTGGCGCTGGGCATCTCGCTCTCCCTGGCGGCGCTGCTGGGCGTCCTCGAATCGCTGGGCTGGTTTCCCCTGCTGGAGCGCCGGACGGGCCAGCTGCTCTCGGGGCGGGTCACTCCCGCCGGGTTCATCGGAGACGTCAACAGCGGCGGCTTTCTCTTCGGGCTGGCGGCCCTGATCAGCCTCTACGGCGTGATGGTGGAGAGGCACGCGAAACTGCGCCTCGTCTGGCTGGGCGTCCTGCTGGCGAACCTGACCGGCCTGGCCTTCACGCGTACCCTCACCGCCCTGGGCGCCACCACCGCATGTCTGGCGGGATGGCTGCTCTTCCACCACTGGTGGACCTGGAAGCACAAGGGGCGGCTGGGACGCGAAATCGCAAGCCTCTGGGTTGGGCTGCTGGTGCTGGGCCTGGCGGGGGCCGCCGTGGGGTGGAGGGCGGGGGTCGCCCAGCGGGTGCAGACGGTGGCCTCGCAGATGGCGCGCGGGGACTGGAACGTCGCCACGGCGGGACGGCAGCCGGTGTTCGGCATCACCTGGGAGATGATCAAGGAACGCCCGCTGACGGGCCGGGGCCTGCAGTCCTTCCCGCAGGACTTCTTCCACGTCCGCTCCGGGACCGACTACGGCCGGCAGGCGGTGCTGATCAACCAGCCGGGCGCCTTCCGGCAGGTCCACAACGAATATCTGCAGATCTGGGTGGAGCTGGGGGTTGCCGCGCTGCTGAT
>JBFGHG010000532.1:0-3615 GCA_041578395.1 Acidobacteriota bacterium | reverse complement strand
TTCGCGCTGATCATGGCCTTCAACCTGGCCATGTTCCTCTCCGGCGAAGGGACCGACGTGGTGTGGGGGGCCACGGCGGGGCTGCTGGCCGGCCTGGGGTGGGTGGCCCTGGCGGTGGCCACCATCGCCCTGTTCGAGCAGCGCCCCTGGAGCTACATCCTGATCAACGGCGGCTACCAGACGGTGGCCTTCGTGGTCATGGGGGCGATCCTGGGCGCCTGGCGCTGACGGGGTAGAATAGACGCCATGAAAGACCGAGAACTCTCCCGCTGGGTGGAGGGCGGAGACGGGATCTCCGTCATCCGGGGAGGGGACGCGCTGCGCGGCTGGAACGGCATCCGCTACCAGGTGGGCCTCTCCGAAAAGAATGTCGCCGCCCGCCGGCTCTCCATGAACGTGGCCGAGATCCCTCCCGGTGGCGTGGCGGCCGCCCACATCCACGTCGACTTCGAGGTCATGCTCTACGTCCTGGAGGGACGGGTCCGCCATCTCTATGGAGAAGGGTTGACCCAGACGGTCGACAACCAGGCCGGAGACTTCATCTTCATCGAAGCCGGGGTCCCCCACGAGGTGCACAACCTGAGCGATTCGGAGCCCGTACGGGCGGTGGTGGCGCGCTCGGACGCCTCGGAATGGGAGAACATCATCCCCTACGAGCGCCCCGCGACCTGAGTCACGGACGTGTCGGCGTCACGTCGGATCTCCCGCGGCCGCCGCCCGCCCCGCCCGGCCGAAGGAGAGGCCCCAGTACCAGGGGGCCAGCAGCAGCGAGCGGCTGACGGTGGCGCCCCGGGCGAAGCCCTCCACCAGCGGCCGCCACAGCAGCGGGTGGTCCAGCATCCGCAGCGACCGGCCCAGGTTGGAGTAGACCAGCCGGGCGAAGCGGTAGGTCAGCCAGGTGTCCGCCAGCACGGTCTTCCAGAGCCTCCGGTAGTAGCTGCGGTGGCCGGCCCGCCCCTGCCGGACGCGGACCGCCGTCTCGCCCGCCAGCCGCCCGCTCTCCAGGGCGTGGTAGATCCCCTCGCCGGTGATGGCGTCGGCGAATCCCCCCGCGTCCCCCACCAGGTAGAGGGGGCACTCCGGCGGCCGCAACCGGTGTCCTCCCACCGGGAGCTGATAAGCCTCGAACGTGTCCAGTGGGTCCCCGTCGACCCGAAATCCCTTGGCCTCGACGTAGTCCGCCAGCCGCCGGCGGATGCCGTGCAGGCTCCGCCCCAGGGTGTAGAGCCCGACCGACCAGTGGTCGTCCTTGGGGAAGACCCAACCGTAGCCCGACTCCAGGTAGCCCCAGTCGAAGCTGGGCGGGACCGGCGCCTCCAGGCGGCAGCGCCGCCGGTGCAGGTTGACCTCGACCGCGGTCGCCAGAGCGCGGGGCGAAGAAACGCGAAAACGGCGGTTGACCAGGCTGTAGGCCCCGTCGGCTCCCACCAGCTGCGGCGCCCGCAGTCGGCGCTTCTCCGTCACCACTTCGAACCCGGTGTCGTAACCGAGGCTCCGAACCGGTTCGCCGTCGAAAAAGGAGAAGCGCGGGTGCTGCAGGTTCTGGCGCACGAGGTCGTTGTCCAGCTCCGGGCGCGCCACCATGTGCAGCAGCAGGCTCCGGTGGTGAAAGCGGCTGCCGCCGCGGTCCCAGAGGTTGAACTGAAAGTCGGGAAAGGAACGCCGCAGAGAGGGTTCCAGATGGAGTTGGAGGGACGCGAGGCTGCGCCGGGTCAATCCTCCGGCACACGGTTTGACGCGGGGAAAGGAGTACTTTTCGACCTGTGCTACGGTCAGGCCCCCCGCCAGGGCCACGGCCGCGGCGTTCGATCCCCCCGGACCCGCCCCCACCACGATCAGGTCGAAGTTGTCTACGGGGCTGGACACGCCCCGATTATACCGGCCATCGGGCCCGGCTTTCCCACGCCCCCTCGGACCGCCCGCTGCCGAGAACCCTGTGGGAAAGCCGGGCCCGCCCTGCGGAAGCGAGACTCGCCCCCGAGACTAAGGCCGCAAAACCTAACTCCAGATCAAGCTTTCGGGCCGAGTGGGCCGCACCACCTCGGGGCGGGGCCGGTGGTTCTCGCTGTCTTCCAGGTACTCGTTGACCTGATCCAGCCCCTGCGCTGCGGGGTGGGTCCAGACCAACTGCAGCATCCTGCGCCACGCGGCGGGGTTCACTCGGCTCATGTCGTGTGTTTGCGCCAAACCTCTCATCATCGTGCTCCTGAAAAGGGCCGGCCAGCGTGGCCGCTCTTTCCGCCCCCTCGACTAGCAATTCCCGTGCCGCCGACTCCGGCGTCTGCCGCACCCGGAGCAAAACCCGTACCGGCGGGACTGAGGCCCCGCTTCCGTTTCTCGGCGAGCGGCCCGGTGACATGGGCTTGCAGGCAAGATTTACCTGGGGCGAAGGGGAATCGCCGCAGAGAGGACGCGCCGGCGTGGCCGCTGGGGTGATCGGCCGGGCATCAAAGTTTTGACGCTTTAGCGGGATCTTTCTGACGCCATCGCCCAGCGGAAGGCTTCCAGCCACATCGAGCGGACTTCGGGCCGGCGCCAGACCTCGGCGCGGTGGCCCAGACTGCAGTAGAAGACGCGGCCCTGGCCGAAGGAGTGACTCCAGGCGACCGGGATCGTCTTCCGGCGGACCCCCGGTGCCTGCATGTCCACGCCGGAGGTGTCCAGCTCCAGCAGCAGTCGGCTGCGCTCGGGCGAGAAGCCGCGGATCTGGTAGATCTCGTCCAGCAGCCGGAAACGGGCAGGCAGGTGCGCGGTGGCCGGGAACTCCCGGTCGCGCACCAGCAGGGTCGCCTCGAACTGGTTCCAGGGGTGGCCGTCGAAGTAGCCCCCGATCAGCTCGCCGAACTCCGGCCACTCGTAAAACGTGTCGCTGGCGCTGTGGGCTCCCAGAAACCCCCTGCCCTCGCGCACGAATTGGAGCAGGGACGACTTCTGCTCGGGGTCCATCGGAAGCTCGCCGCTGGTGTAGAAGAACACGGCGTCGAAGTCCTCGAGGTTGCGCGCGTTGTCCGGCAGAGCGCGGAAGGTCACGAGCTGGGTGTCGGTGCGGATGACCGTCTCCCACAACCCCGACTCGCGCCCCAGCTCGTGAATGGCCACCAGGGCTTCGGTGACCGTCTCGTGCTGGTAGCCGGCCGAGGCGCCCACCGCCTGCACCCGTGCGGGCCGAGGCTGGGCCGGGATCAACGCCAGCAGTGCCGCGGCGCCGAGGACAGCGGGCAGGAGTTTCCTGGTCATGCTGGGACCCTACCACGAAGCGGGGCCGCCGGTCCGGTAGAATGGGAGAATGTCGCTGCCTGCAACCGCCCTGCTGCTCGCTCTGTCCGGCGGCGCCCAAGCGCAGACCGGCGAGGTGACGCTCGAAGCCCGCTTTCTGGAGAAGGCGGACCTTCCGGAGGAGTTCGATTTTCCGGTGCTGGAACTCGACTTTCGAGGCCTGCGCCTGCTGGTGCGCAACGGGAGTGGGGAAGCCTGGGAAGTGCCCGCAGAGCTGCTGCTCGAGGATCCGCGGGGGAAGCCGCTGAAGCGCGTCACGCCCGCGGAGATGACGCCCCGGATCGTGGAGTCGAAGCGCTTTCTGGCCAGCCGGCGGCGTTCGGGCAGCAGCAGCGCCGG
>JBFGHG010000531.1:0-3618 GCA_041578395.1 Acidobacteriota bacterium | reverse complement strand
CCGCCCCTTCAGGTACCCCGCCCGGGCCGCGTCCTTCATGAAGCGGGCCCAGATGGGCAGGGCCGCGCGGCTGCCGTCCAGGTTCAGCGACGGAGGCCCGTCCGTTCCGACCCAGACCGCCACCAGCAGCTCCGGCGTGTAGGCGACGAACCAGGAGTCGTCGCTGCTGCCCGTCTTTCCCGCCGCCGGCAGCGAAAACCCCAGCTGGCGCACGCTGCGGCCGGTCCCCTCCGCCAGCACCGACTCCATCGAGGAGGTCACCAGAAAGGCCACGCGGGGGTCCAGCACCTGGCGCGAGGGTCGAGCGGTGTCGGGCCGGCGCTCCCGGTCTCCCTCCCGCACCTGTCGCAGAGCGCGCAGCGGCACCAGGCGCCCGCCGGCGGCCAGCACCTGGTACGCCTGCGCCAGCTCCAGCAGCGACAGCTCGAACGTCCCCAGCGCCAGCGAGGGGTACGCCTTCCAGTCCTGACCCAGGTCCATCCGGCGGTAGCTCTCCAGCAGCGCCGGGAAGCCGACCGCCTCGGCCAGCTTGACCGTGGGGACGTTCAGCGAGAGGGCCAGTGCCTGCCGCAGGCTTACCAGCCCGTGGTAGCGGTTGCCGTGGTTGCGCGGCGAATAGGTCTGGTTTTCGTAGTGGAAACTGTAGGGCTCGTCCAGGATCTGGCTGCTCAGCGTGATCGGGGCGCCGCCCTCGAGCGCTTGCTGGAGCGCCGCGGCCAGCACGAACGGCTTGGTGGTGGAGCCCGGCTGGCGAAACGCGTAGACGGCGCGGTTGAAGGGGCCGTCGGCGTAGTTGCGCCCCCCCACCAGGGCCAAAATCTCCCCGCTGGCCGGGTCCACGGCGATCAGGGCCGCCTGCGGATCGGGACGATTCTTCCGTCCGGCCACGAGCTGATCGACCTCCGCCAGCCCCAGGCGGACCGCTTCGAAGGCCAGCTTCTGCAGGGCGGGATCCAGCGTGGAGTAGACGGTCAGCTCGGGCCGCGTCAGTTCCCCCAGCCCGTAGTCTCGCTCCAGCAGGTCGGCCAGGTAGTCCACGAAATAGGGGGCCTGCGAGGCCTCCTGGTGGGAGGGCGGGCGGAACTTCAGGTCCTGCGCGCGGGCGGCCGTACTCTCCTCGGCCGAGACGAACCCTTCCGCCTCCATCCGGTCCAGCACATAGCCCCGCCGGGCCAGCACCGTCCGCGGGCGCCGGTAGGGGGAGTAGCGGTTGGGGGCCGGGATCATGCCCACCAGGGCCGCGGTTTCCGACAGGTCCAGTTGGCCGAGTTCCTTGCCGTAGTACGAGAGCGCCGCCTGGCCGAAGCCGTGCACCGCGAAGCCCCCGATCTGCCCCAGGTAGATGTCGTTGAGGTAGAACTCCAGGATCTGCCGCTTGGAAAACCGGCTCTCCAGCAGCAGGGCGAAGTACATCTCCTCCAGCTTGCGCAAGACCTGCTTGTCGGGGGAGAGCAGGTGGTTCTTGATCAGCTGCTGGGTCAGGGTGCTGCCCCCCTGGCCGAAGTCCCAGTTCCAGAGGTTGACCGCCACCGCGCGGCCCATCGTCAGGGGGTCGACCCCCGGGTGGCGGTAGAAGCGCTGGTCCTCGGCGGCCAGCACGGCCTGCACCAGCCGTGGCGGAAAGGCTTCCAGCGGCAGCCGCCGCGACTTGTGCCGCCCGCTGCCGGGAAGCGAGGAGAGGAAGAGGGGCCCCAGCGTGGTTTGGTTCACCGAACGGCCCGCCTCCCGGATCGCCTGCACGCGTCCCGCGGCAAAGTGCAGCTGCCACGTCCGGCGGCCCTCGCCGCTGACCTCGAGCGTCCGCGCTGCGCCCTGGGCCGGCGCTTCGACGACCCGGTAGCCGGACAGTTCCAGCCGCCGTTTCCAGGCCTCGGGTTTGCCCGGCTGAGCAGCTTTCACCGTGGTGGGGCGGGAGAAGATCTGAGGGGCCGGGGCCGCCGAGTTGACCATGCGGGTGGCCAGCAGGTACTGGAAGCGGGAGTAGGAGTGCACCAGCAGCGCCGCCGCCAGCACGAACGCCACCGCCAGAACTGCCGCCAGCGCCTTCCACCGGGCGCTCCGGGCCTTGCCGCGTCTCCTGCGCGACGCGCCGGAACGCTTGCCGGCCGGGGTTTTCTTCGCTGTGCGGGCCCGCCCCGCAGTGCTCTTGGGCATCTCGGCCCAATGGTACAATGCTCTGGTGACGGACGACCGCTACTCCCGCCAGGTCCGCTTTCCCGGAATCGGTTCGCAGGGTCAGCAGCGCATCCGGGAGTCCCGCGCGGCCGTGATGGGATGCGGGGCGCTGGGAAGCGCCGCCGCCGAGATGCTGACGCGGGCGGGAGTCGGACGGCTGACCTTGATCGACCGCGACTTCGTCGAGCCCAGCAACCTGCAGCGCCAGTGCCTGTTCGACGAGAACGACGCCGCCGAGGCGCTCCCCAAGGCGGAAGCCGCGCGGCGCCGGCTTTCGGCGGTCAACTCGCGGGTCGAGATCGAGGCCCGGACCGCCGACCTGGTGGCCGGCAACGTCCATCCACTGCTGGAAGGGGCGCAGCTGATCATCGACGGCAGCGACAACTTCGAGGCGCGCTATCTGCTCAACGACTGGGCCTTCCAGCAAGGCGTTCCCTGGGTGTACGGCGGCTGCGTGGCGAGCTCCGGAATCGGCTTCGCCTTCCGCCCGGGCAGGACCGGATGCCTGCAGTGCCTCCTTCCCGAGCCCCCGCCGGCCGGATCGCTCGAGACCTGCGACACGGCCGGGATTCTGGCGCCGGCGGTGCACGCCGTGGCCTCCTTTCAAGTGGCGGAGGCGCTCAAGCTGCTGGTGGGCGAAGAGTTCGAGTCGCGGCTCTTTCGCTGCGACGTCTGGACCGGGCAGTGGCGCTGCCTCCCGCTGCCGTCGAGCCGCCGCGCGGACTGTCCCTGCTGCGGGCGGCGGGAGTTCCGGTTCCTGCGGGCCCGGGCCGCCGACCGGACGGTGCGGCTCTGCGGCCGGGACGCGGTGCAGGTCTCGCCTGCGGGGGCGCAGACGGTGGACTTCGCCCGGCTGGAGGCGAAACTGGCCCCCACCGCGCGGGTGCGTCACAATGAGTTCCTGATGCAGATCGAGGTGGACGGCTACGACATCTCGCTCTTCCCGGACGGCCACTCGATCATCCGCGGGACCGACGATCCCGCACGGGCGCGTTCGATCTACGCGCGATACGTGGGGCGATAATGGATGCGCAATCCATCACAGGCAGGGATGCCCGTGCCACTTCGTCGAACAGAGGCAGGAGAAGCTAGTGATGCGACATGCGAAGAAGGGAATCTGGTGGGGACTGCTGGCGATCACCGCCTGTGCTGCCTTCGCCCTGGGCGGGACGAACGAGGACGCGGCCTCGGACAAGGCGCGCCAGGTCGTGGATGCGGCCATCGAAGCCATGGGAGGAGAGCGCTACCTGCAGGTCCGCACCGTCGCCAGCACGGGACGCTACTTCGGCTTCCGCAACAACCGCAAGAGCTTCACCCGCTTCCAGGACTGGAGCCAGTACGAGCCGCCGGTCAAGAGCCGCTTCGAGCTGGGCAAGGGGAAGCGCACGGTGGTCTGGGTCTACAACCTGGAGCTGAACCAGGGGTGGAAGCGAGAGGGGCAGT
>JBFGHG010000530.1:0-3626 GCA_041578395.1 Acidobacteriota bacterium | reverse complement strand
CTGTCGAAGCGACTCCGGATGGCGGCCAGACGCGCTTCCAGTTCCTCCTCCGGCAGTCCGTACCCCCGGGCCAGTGCCTCCTGGTAGAGCAGCTCGCTGCCGATCAGCTGATCCAGGACCTCCCGGTAGTCCTCCAGCGACGCCTCCTCGCCCTTTTCGGCGGAAACCCTGCGGCCCAGCTGCTCGCGGGTGATCGACTGCCCCTCCACGCGCGCCACCACCAGAGGCAGGTCGCGCCAGTCGACGATCGCCTTTTCAACCTCCTTCGCACACCCGCCCAGAACCACCGCGGTCAACACCAGACACACCCATCTCTCATTCATCAGGCCATACCTCGAAACGTTCGTCGTTGTTGAATTCTCTCATGGACCGGCAAGCCAACGCGAGCCGTGCGAGAGGGTTGATTTGCGCGATGGATTTGCCGTAGGCTTTCACTTGCGAACTGATGAATTCCTCGAAGACCGAAATCAAGCTCGAACTCAGCCCGCAGTCCCGTTTCGACCTGATCGACGTCAACCGCAGCCTCCAGGAGAACTTCGGGGACGTTTTGAACGGATACCGGCGGGTCCTCTACTACTCGTACCACACCACCGCCGGGTACTTCGAACAGCAACTGTGCCGGCGGCTGCTCAACAACCGGGACCGGTTGGCCAGCTGGGTGGCGTCGTTTCAGCGGCTCTTTCCGCCCCAGGCGGATTACCGCCACGACCAGCTCCAGCTGCGCAGCGAGCTGAGCGAGGAACAGCGCCGCACGGAGCCGCTCAATGGGGACTCCCACCTGACTTTCATCGGCTCCGGCCTGACCAACTGCGTGACCTATCGCAATCACGGCGGCAAGCCGGTCTACTTCGTCGATCTGGACGGCATGTACGGCGACACGCGCCGGCGCCGCCAGACCACGCTGCTGGGCTACGACCGGGAGACGGTCGCCTCCGAGTTCCGCCTCCAGGTGCCGGTGTCCAACCACCCCATCGACTCGGTCAACCTGAAGGATTTGCGGCTGGGCTTCTTCGACCAGCTGCACCATCTGCTGGACCGGCACCAGATCGTGCGCGGACGCGTCGACCTGGCCCTGCAGCCCGACGAGACGCACGCCGGCCTGACCGTCAACGAGTACGAGACGCTTCTCATGCGCCACGACCTGCGCGAGGTGCTCCGCAATCCCTTCCGGTTCATGGCCGAGAAGGGACGGCACATGCTGGGCAACCCGCGGGCGATCCCGGGCAAGGCGATCAACTACGCCAAGTACGACCTGGTGCGCGTGGTGAACGACTTCCTGGACGCCGTGGGGCTGAGCGGATCGCTGGTCGAGCGGGTGGTCGACAAGTTTCTGGCTGTACCCGCCTCGCGCTTTCTCTGGATGAAACGGAGCGTCAGCCTGCTCGTGTCCGATCCCGAGGGCAAAGGCCGCGGGCGCATCGTGGACGGGACGTATCAGAGCCCGATTCTCGTGCAGTGGAAGCGAGCCCGCGCCCGCACCCGCGACCTCCAGGTCCGCCTCGTCCGGTTCGATTAGCTCCGCACCCGTGGCACGGCCTTCGAGACAGTGATCGTGATTGAGGTGCCAGCACGGGCGAGGATGCCCGTGCTCCGTCACCGGTCCCCGTCATCGGGTCTTTCGCGCTCCCGGTTCTGCCGCCTCCGCTGCGAGTCCGCCTGCGCTTCGCGAACGATCTTGATCAGGGCCGCCTTCAACTCGAGGAACTCCAGCCGCAGGGAGACTTGCCTTCCGGTGACCTGGAGGTCGGGCTCGATTCGCAGCGGAGTCTCGGCCGAGGGCTGATTGAGCGCAACCACGTTCTCCAGCGCTTCCTTCCACCGGCGAGCCGCTTCTTCCGAGCGCGCCGTCGCCTCGCTCTCGACCAGCACCAGCTCACGGGACACGACGTCCACTCCCAGCCAGAAGGTCTCGAGAGAACGGATCAGGTCGGCGAAGCCCTCGGGAAGCTCCAGCGGAAACTCCTCGGGACGGTCCGCGACGAGGGTCGAAATCAGCTCCATCAGGCCTTCTCGGTCCTCGACGGCCAGATAGACGTCCCAGCGCTCGTCCCCGGACGCCAGCAAATCCATAATCCGGGTGGAGCCCGAAGCAGTAAGTCCCGGCTTGCGGGCCCGCTCGAGAACGATGCGCAGGGTTTCCTTGTCCTGAGCCCAGATGGCCGTGTTCTCGACGAATTCGAGGGAGGCGTCCTCCAGTCCTTCGAGGTCGCCTTCCAGGTTCGACGCCACGTACTCTTTGCCCCAGTAATAGATCACGCGGAACAGCCGGGGATAGCGTGACAGGTTGACCGCCGCGGCCACCGCCGGGCGGCCCGTTTCCGGGCTGAACTCGACCGAGACCGTGATATCCGTCGGCAGGTCGCGCTTCAGGTCGGCCACGACTTCCTGAGGGGTGCTTCGCTGGACCTGCTGGAGCCACCCCAGCACGAACGGCAGCTCGCGGCCCGAACGCTGCAGTTCGTGATCCTGCAGCTCCAGGAGGAAATCGGTGGCGAGGGCCTGGAATCCCTCGTCGTGACTGATCCGGTCGATTCTCAAGAAGCCGAGTGACTCGGGCCCCAGCACGCGCTGGGTCGGAATCTGAGAACCCGGGTTCACGGCCCAGAAATACAGACCGATCGAACCCACGATGACGATCAGAACCAGAGCCCCACAACCGATGCCGCAACCCCACAGGGGCTGCTTCCAGCGGGCTCGAGGCTTCAGTGCGGTTTCGTTCACTTGATCAGCTCCCTGGTTACCACTCAAACGACGGCGGCGGCGGTTTTGTTCATCGCGAGGGCGATTCGGGCGGATTACCGGAGCAGGAAACCCTCGCGCAGGGGATCCTCCGGGTCCAGCACGAACTCGGCGCAGCCGGTGACGTGGGCGCTGCCGGTCACTCGCGGGATCACCGCCGGGTGCCCCTTGACGTCGGTCTCCCGGACGACTTCCACTTCGAAGCAGGTGCCGAGAATGCTCTCGATCAGGATCGGCCGCCCGGTTTCCAGCTGGCCGCCCGAGTGGAGGATCGCCGCCCGGCCGCTCACTCCGGTTCCCGTGGGGGATCGGTCGACTTCGCCGTCGGCGAACACGCACACGTGGCGGCTGTGTGCGTCGCCCAAGCCCGGCTGTACGAAGATGGTGCCGTACAGGAAGTCCAGCTCGCTCTCCCGCTTGGGGTGGCGGATGGCGTATTGCTCGGTCACGGCCTGCTTGATCCGGCGCCCCGCTTCGATGATCCGGGAAAGGTTTGCGGGCGTGAGGTCCAGACCGGCATCAGCCGCCTCCACGTAGGCGTAGAACGCTCCTCCGAACGCGATATCGCAGCGGACTTCCCCGGTTTCGGGAACCTGCACGATGAGCCCGGACTCCAGCAGGAACGACGGCACGTTCAGGAAGGAGACGCTCGCCACCCGCCCCTTCCGTGACTCGGCCCGGGCCACCACGCGGCCGGCGGGCGTGTCGATCTGAATGGCGTTGGGGTCCGCGGGTCGAAACAGCTCGAACTCGAGCCCGACCTTGACCAGTCCGATGATCCCGTGCCCGCACATCGTGCTGAACCCTTCGTTGTGCATGAAGAGCACGCCGAGGGCGGCGCCGGGCGTCACGGGCTCCGTCAGCAGGCCGCCGTACATGTCAGATCG
>JBFGHG010000529.1:0-3640 GCA_041578395.1 Acidobacteriota bacterium | reverse complement strand
GGATCAACCGGCGGCTTCGGACTGGACATTCAAGAGCGTCGTGAGTCTCGATTTGTAGCGGGCGGCCGTGTTGGCGTGGATGACCCCCTTGCGCGAGCTCCGATCGATCACCGCGTACACCCTGGGCAGATGCAGGCGGGCCTCCTCCAGGCTGCCGTCCGCGACCAGTGTGCGGAACTTCTTGACTGCCGTTCGCATCCGGCTCAGGCGGCTGCGGTTGCGTGCCCGCCTCACCTCGTTCTGCCGCATCCGCTTCTTGGCCGACTGGATATTGGGCATGTCGATTCGCTCTCCTATCGGTAACCTGCAACAGGTCCGTTTTTCAGCAACTTCGAAACAGTGGATTATACGGGCCGGGTCCCGCAGGTGTCAATCACGAGCCGTTCGATCAGGGTCCTGCCGTCCAGGCTGGTGGTCTTGGTCAGCCGGTCGGTCTGCTGCAGACGCAGCAGCACCTGGCGCAGCCGGCGCGGGCTCAACTGCCGGACCTCCCGCTCCTTGCCCCGGTAGCTCCAGATCTTGAGCTTCCTCAGGATCTCGTCGAACGGGCGGCCCCGCTCCAGGTATTCGCGCGCCACCGCCAGGCGGCGGAAGTTCCAGTGGAACATCGCCAGTACGGCCTGGGGGGTCATGCCCGCTTCGAAGAGCCTGCCCAGGATCGTCAGCGCCCGGCTGGAGTCGCGCGCCGCCAGCGCGCCGATCAGAGTGAAGATGTCGAAGTCGCGGGCCGGAAAGACCATCCCCAGGACGCTGTCGCGGTCGATGCGCCGCTGGTCGAGCCGCAGCAGGAAGAGCTTCTCCAGTTCGGATTCCAGCCGCTGCAGGTCCTCGCCCGCGAGTTCCACCATCGTCCGCGCCGCCGCCACGTCGATCCGGTACCCTTCCGCTTCTGCCCTCTGGCGCACCCAGGCGACGGCGTTGGTCCGCGAGGGCATTTCGACGACCGGCTGGGCGGGCCACCCGGCGGGCTTCTTCTCCAGCTCCAGCACCAGGACGGTCCGCGGGGAGGGCCGGCCCAGGTATTCGAGCAGGTCTTTCCCGCCCAGCCTGGCGTTGTGCACCCAGAGCCAGCGGCGCGGCGACATCCAGGGCGGGGTCCGGCACTCCTCGACCAGCGCCGCCTCGCTGTCCTTCTCCAGGTCGTAGACCCGCCAGTCGAAGGTCCGCGCCCCTCGAGCCACCTGCTCGAGCGCCGCCTCGAACGTCTTCTTCCGCAAATAGGCCTGATCCCCCAGCAGGTAGTAGACGGGTTTGGGCTCGGCGCAGTCCCTCCGAAACGCCTCCAGATCCATGCCGCCCATTGTGAACGAGCGGAACCGCCAATCTCAAATCAAGAGTCACGAATGGCCGGGATCGAGCCTCGCCGTGACCCTTCTCACCAATTTTTTCGCACCCGTCGTTCGATAATGGCGCCCGGTGGCTGGGAGAACGAACAGGGCCTCTCGGAGCAGGCGCCTCCTTCCTCAGTGGCCGACAAATCCTGGGTTCCAAGGAGTCGATTGACATGAAACGCGTTGTTCGCCTTTTCGCCCTGGCCGCTTTCACCGTGACCGGGTTGGCCGATGCCCCCGATCTCAATCCCGGACCGGACAAGAACATCCGCGAGCAGGGGATCGCCTCCCTGTTCCTGCAGGCCAGCGACCCGGACGGCGATCAGATCACCTATCGCTGGGTAATCAGCTCGGACCCGACGGGGCGCGCCTTCTTCCGGACCACCACCGGCGACGAGCCCACCGTCATCGAGGGCAGCAGCGGCGTGCGCGTCGGACTGCGCCAGGGCCCCAACTTCCCGGAACCCAGCTACGTAGGCCAGACGATTCAGGTGACAGCGACGGTTTCGGACGGAGAAAACAACACCGAACACACCTACAACCTCCCCGTGGTGGGGGTCAATCTGCCCCCCGTGGTGCGGGTGGACACCTCGCAGCTGGGGACCCGCGGCGCCCCCAGGATGGCGGGGGAGGGCCTCGGCCTGGACGCACGCGAGAGTTCCGACCCGGACAGCGGCAACGTCAAGTTCCTGTGGAGGATCACCTCGGTCTCCGGCGGCAGCACCTGCGAAAGCGTCTTCGTGCTGTTCGGGAAGGAAACGCTGACCCCGGGCCTGGTCGTGCCCGAGGTGACCGCCCGGCGAAGCAATCCCATGACGATCACCCTGGAGTATTTCGTGGAAGACGGCCTCCACTTCCTGACCGGGACCTACACCGGCTACATGGCCTCCGAGCACGGCTGCAACTCGGCGCCTCCCCGGGTCTCCGCCGAGGCCCAACCGGCCCTCGCCTTCACCGGTCAGCGGGTGACACTGCGGGGAGATGCCAACGACCCGGGAGACCAGCTGCGCTTCAGCTGGGTCCAGCTGGATACCACCGGCGAGCCTACCGTGGTGCTCTCCGACCCCGAGGCGGCCACCACCACCTTCCTGGCGCCGGCCTTTCCGACCGATCTGAAGTTCCGCTTCACCGCCACCGACTCGAAGAACCAGTCCGCCTCGGCGGACGTGAAGGTCGAAGTGAAGCAGGGCACGCCTCCCCCGCCCGACACTGTGCCTCCCGGACCGGCGCCGGGAGTGACCGTCTGCGGCGAAGAGGGGAACGAGCCGGCCCGGGCCCAAGTCCCGGCAGGGGTGCGCGCCCAGGCGGGCGAATCGGTTTCCATCCGGGCCAAGGAGGCGGAGGACCCCGACGACACCGAAGTCTTCGTGGGCGGGGTAGTGGCCTCCGGAGTCACGTTTCAATGGCAGGTGATGCAGGGCGCCGGCCTGCTGGAGAACGGCGACCTGCTGGGCGCCCGCACCGAGGAAGTTTCCTTCACCCTGCCCGAGTCGACCAGCGACCGCAGCCTCCAGCTCTCGTTGCTGGTCAATGACGCCGCTGGATGCGGCACGCGGTACGCGGTCGAGGTGCTCGTGAGCGCTTCGGCCGCGCCCCCTGGCGGACCCGACGCCGTCCTGCGCTACCGGCTGGAGGGCGACCAATCCCTGCTCGATGCTCCCCCCTCGGCAGTGGACCTGACCTCCCCTGGTGCAGTCGTCCTCGACGCCCGCAGCAGCCAGACGACCGGGTCCGCCAGCTACCACCTCGATCTGGACAGCACTCTGGAGGGCGGCGACGCCGCGCTCGCCGAAATGGAGCCGGGCGTCTGGCGCCTGGAATTCCCGGAGAACTCCTTCGGAAAGGTGGCCGCCACGATGACGGTGGAAGACGAGAGCGGCAAGACCGACGCGGTTGGCATCACCTTCCAGGTCCTGGCGCCCGACGATCCCCCGCGGGCACACCTGCGCTACCGCGTGGGAGGCGAGGGAGACCTGCGGGACGTCTCCGGCGAACCGGTACGGATCGCCCCCCCCGCCGAAGTCCTGCTGGACGCCACCCGCAGCACCGACGAGCAGCCGCTGCAGTACTCCTTCGTGATGCAGGAAACCCTGTTCAGCGGCGGGGCGGTGCTGAGCCAGCCCGCCGAAGGCCAGGCTCTGGTGGAGGTGAAATCGGGCACGCTGGGCAGCGTGACGATCACCGCCACCGTGACCGACAAGCACGGCTCCACCGATTCGGCCTCCGTGAAACTGAGCATCGACGACGTCCAGACCGTCCCGCGTGCGGCCATCTCCGTGATGCTGGGGGATCGGCCCCGCCGCGACGGC
>JBFGHG010000528.1:0-3651 GCA_041578395.1 Acidobacteriota bacterium | reverse complement strand
GATCCGCACGTCGTCGATGTAGAAGTAGCCTTCCACCTCGTTGGCGCTGCCGTTGGCCGCGTCCTCCCGCAGCAGCAGGAAGCGCACCTCGGTGTCCGCCGCGGCGTGCGCCGAGATGTCGAAGCTCTCCAAAACGCCGCTGGCGTCCGGCACGCCGTCGTCGATCACGTAGGTCTTCAGCGTCGTCCAGGAACCGCCGCCGCTGCGCACCTGCGTTTTCAGGAACCCTTCGTTGGACCGAACCTCCAGGCTGAAGTGGTAGCTCAGGGTGGCGTTGGCGGCGCCGCTGAGGTCGGCCCGCCGCGTGGCCGCCCAGGGTCCGCCCGAGGTCTCGTTGTAATCCCCCAGATAGAGGCAGCTTCCGGCGGCACAGAGGGAGTCCGACACCACCTGGACCAGTCCGCTGCCCGGACCGTCCGACTCACCGCTCTCCTGCCAGGGGGAACTCCAGGTCTGGGTCCCGTCGTTGCCGCTCCAGGCGGTGCCGGTGTCGAAGTCGTCGGCCACCGATTCCATGGCGGCCGTGCTCTGCAGGGGGACGTCCAAGGTGACGTAGCGCACAGTGTCGTCGGCCAGCAGGCGGCGCAGCGTGGAGAGGTTGGCGCGGCTGGCGTAGCCGTGAATCAAGTCCATCGTGACCGGCCGCCTCAGGCCCAGCGGATTGAGACCGGAAGAGCGGTCGAAACGGGCCTTCAACCGGTCCTCGTCACGGACCCGCTGTTGCAGGAAGACCCCGGGGTCCACCTGCACGATGATGGGCAGTTCGGAGGTCTCGTCCCGCCGGGCCTCCAGCATCTCCATGACCTGGAGCAGCCCGGGGGCGATCCTCTCGTCGCGCGAAGCTGTTTCGCCGAGCGTGGGGAGAATCAGAAGGGAAAAGAGCAGGACCAGGATCGGGATCCGCAGCGCCGAACCGGCCCATCCGGCCGAGGTCCCGTGGCCTCCTCTGGAGTGCTGTTTTTTCTGTGCCGTACCGTTCATCCGCCGTCCCTGAAAGCACCGAGTGTGCCAGAAGGCTACGGAGAGTCTTCGTACGTGGGCCCAAAAATGTTGTTCTACGGATATTTACAGGGAGTGCACCAGGGAGTCCCGCAATCGCTTCGAATCACCGGTCGTGTGACGAGGATCACCGACAGGAACAGCAGGGTCCGTCAGTTTGCTGACGAGCCCGAGATCGCTGTTGACGGCCGGCACCCGTTGGCCAATCGAGCCGAACCTCTCCCCCGGCGAGGGCGCTTCAGCATGGCTGCGGGGACCCGGGTGTCGCGGCTGCTTCACGAACTCGTCCCGGAGACCACCGGGCAGATCCGGGGCCACATCGTGATCGAATCCACCCGGCCGCTGGTCGCGCAACAGTTGTTCGGGGACTACCGCTTCAGCTTCCTGTCGGCGGTGCCGCCTGCGGTGGTCCGCTGAAGCTTGGCCCCGACTCCGGTATGATCGCCCCGAGATGAAGAGGCGTGGATCCGGACCTTGCAGTGCCGCGCGGCGTGTGGCGCTGGTTCTGAGCCTGGGAGCGGCGTCCTGCGCGCCGGAGGCGCCGACCGGCTACGGCGGCTGGAGCGACTACGCCGGAAGCCCCGACGGGGCGCAATACTCCTCGCTGGCGCAGATCGACCGGAGCAACGTGCACCGGCTCGAGCCCGCCTGGTCCTACCCGACCGGCGACGGCAACGTCTATTTCTTCGCCCCCCTGGTGGTGGACGAGGTGGCCTACGTGCTGGCCCGCGACCACTCCATCGTGGCGCTGGACGCCGCCAGCGGGGCGCAGTTGTGGGTCCACCCGGCCGCGGCAGGCTCGGTCGCCATGACCACCCGGGGCCTCAACTACTGGGAGAGCGCGGACCGCTCCGAGCGCCGCCTGCTGTACGCCGCCGACCACTTCCTGCGCGCCCTGGACGCCGACACCGGGGAGCCGATCGACTCCTTCGGCGAAGGCGGGAAAGTGAACCTGAAGGAAAGGCTGGGGCGGGACCCGGAGAGGCTGTCCCTGGTGCAGTCCCATTCGCCGGGACGGGTTTTCGAGGACCTGCTGATCCTGGGTTCGGCCACCAACGAGGGGTACGGCTCGGCCCCCGGCGACGTGCGGGCCTTCGACGTGCGCACGGGCGCGCTGGTCTGGAGCTTCCACACCATTCCGCATCCGGGCGAGTTCGGCTACGACACCTGGCCGCCGGACGCCTGGAAGTCGGTGGGCGGAGCCAACGTCTGGACGGAGTTCCCGCTGGACGCAGAGCGCGGCGTCGTCTACCTGCCGGTGGCCAGCGCCAAGTACAACTTCTACGGCGCGGACCGCGCGGGAGCCAACCTCTTCAGCAACTCGCTGGTGGCGCTGGAGGCGCGCAGCGGGCGGCGGCTCTGGCACTTCCAGTTCGTGCATCACGACATCTGGGACTACGATCCGGCCACCGCGCCCAAGCTGCTGACCGTGGATCACGATGGGAAGAGAATCGACGTGGTGGCGCAGGCCACCAAGCAGGGGTTCCTCTACGTCTTCGAGCGGGTGTCGGGCGAGCCGCTCTGGCCCGTCCAGGAACGGCCCGTCCCGCAGGGGACCGAGATGCCGGGCGAGACGCTCTGGGCGACCCAGCCCTTCCCCACCCGGCCGCCTCCCTTCGCTCGCCAGTCCTTCACCGTCGACGACCTCAACCCCCACCTGGACCCGGCCGAGCGCGAGCGCTTCCGGGAGTACGTCGCCGGCGCCCGCAACGAGGGCCTCTTCACGCCGCCCGGCCGGGGCCGCACCGTCCAGATGCCGGGCAACAACGGAGGGTCCAACTGGGGCGGGGCCGCCGTCGACCCCGAGCGGGGCTGGCTCTACGTTGTCTCCAAGGACCATCCGGCCATGCTGGAACTGGAGCCCGACCCGGAGCAGCAGGTCCCGCCGCCGGACGAGCCGGAGTTGCGCGGCCGCTACCTGTACGACGTCCACTGCTACCGCTGTCACAGCACGGCGGGGCAGGGCAACGAGCTGGCCGTCTCCTCGCTCGAGGGCGTGGCCGGGCGGCTGAGCCGGGAGCGGATCGCAGCCATCGTCCGGGAGGGGGTAGGTCCGATGCCGGGCTTTCCTTCACTTTCCGCTTCCGATGTGGAGCTGCTGGCCGACTATCTCGAAGACCCCGCATCTGCGCCCACGCGCCCCGGGCAGGAGGGGCAGCTGACCGAGCAGGCCCGCTTCGTCAGCGGCTTCGGCCTGATGCGGGCCAGCAACGGCCTGTCTCCCATCGGCCCGCCCTGGTCGACCCTGACGGCCTACGACCTGAACCAGGGGACGATCGAGTGGCAGATCCCGCTGGGCGAAGTCCCGGAGCTGGCCGCCCGCGGCATCCTTGGCACCGGCTCGGTCTATCCCAAGGTGGGCCCGGTAGTGACCGCCGGCGGGCTGCTCTTCGCCGGGACGCGGGACCGCAAGGTGCGGGCCTTCGACGTCCGGACGGGCGAGGTCCTGTGGGAGTACGAACTCGGCGCCGCGCTGGAGGGGATCCCGGCCGTCTACCAGGCTGGCGGACGGCAGTACGTCCTCTTTTGCGCTTCGGCGCAGTCGGGGCTCACGCCGGCCACGCGCGGCCCGGTCGAGGGCGCCTACGTGGCCTTCGCCCTGCCTCCCTCCCCGTGATTCAGTCTTCCAGCCGCTCGTAGACCGTCTGATTG
>JBFGHG010000527.1:0-3661 GCA_041578395.1 Acidobacteriota bacterium | reverse complement strand
GGGACGTCGACTTCGGCGACGTACGGGGCGAGGCGGACGTGCGCAGTTCCGGCGGCGACATCGAGGGGGGCGAGATCGCGGGCAACGCCAAGGTCCGCACCCACGGCGGCGACGTCACCCTGGGGAGCATCGGCGGCACGGCCGAGATCTCGAGCCACGGCGGCGACATCGAGTTGGGCCGGATTGGAAACCGGCTGCAAGCCAAGACCTACGGAGGCGACGTACTGGTGGGAGACGTGGACGCCGAGGCGGAGCTGGTCACCCTGGGCGGCGACATCGAAGTGGGCCGGGTGTCGGCCTCCGCGCTGCTGGACACCAAAGGGGGCGACATCCTGCTGCGAGGCGCCAGCGGCAACGTCACGGCTCGCAGTGCGGGGGGCGACCTCGAGCTGCTGGACGTGACCGGGTCGATCGACGCGGAGACCGCCGGTGGCGACATTTACGCCTTCCTGTCGCCGGGCGGGTCGGCCGGCAGCCGCCTGGTCTCCAAGGGCGGAGACATCGAGCTGTCGCTGGGCTCCGGCGCCGGAGTCACGGTGCGGGCCACCATCCGCATCCGGGGCTCCTGGGGCTCGCGTTCCGAGCAGTACGTGATCGAATCCGATTTCCCGGCCGACTCCCATGAAAAGGACGCCGCGACCCGGGAAATCCGGGGGGTCTACACGGTCAACGGAGGCGGTCCCGTCGTCGAAGTGGAAACCGTCAACGGAGACATCCGGATCCGGCGGCGTTGAAGCGGCTCCGTCCGCCTTCCAACCCCTCCAAACCCATGGACCGCCCCCGCTGAGATCGGGTAAGCTGGGGGCGGTCATGCCGTTGAACACGCTCTTCAGCTTTCGGGCCCGGGACTCCTGGGATGCCCTGCGCGACCCCCGCCACGGTGAGTGGGGCCAGGACCTGGTGACGCTCGAACGGGACTGGCTGGGGCGCTCCTTCCTGCAGGAGCAGGGACTGCACTGGAAGAACCTGACCCAGGTGGCATCGCTCTGGAGTCCGGAGCACCTCCTCTTTCTGGTCGAATGCTGGTTCGAGACGCTCGACGGGGAGGGGAGCGACTCCATCGAGCTGATCCTGCGCCCTGAGAACTGCGAGGACTACTTCCACTTCGAAATCGGGGCGCGCGGAGACCTGGTCGACAGCCACGTGCGGGAACCGAGGGTGGACCTGGACTACCGCTGGGAGTCCCGCTGCGACCTGGACGTGAAGGTCAACCAGGAGGAGCGCATCTGGCGGGCGCTGATGCGCCTCCCGGTCGAACCGCTGATCGGCGCTGGGCTGGGCGCTGCCGGAGGCCCGGAAGAGGGCGTGGTCTGGGGGCTGAACGTGGGGCGCACAGCGGGACCCGAGACGGCCCGCGAATTCGCCGTCTGGCGACCTCCCTACACGCCGCAGCCGGACTTCCACCAGACGGGCTGTCTGGGCAATCTCTTCTTCCTCGCGGAGTAGCAGACTTTGGACGTCGCGTCGCTTTCCCTCGAGCAGATCCGGGATCGGGTCGCCCGGCGGCCCCCCACGCGGCGGTTGATCCGGCTGCTGGAGGAGGACCCCCGCTCCGGGGTGCGGGCGCTGGCCGGCCAGGTCGAGAAACACTACCGGAAAGTGCTGGCCGAACGCCGGCGGATGCGGCGCATCCTGGCCCTGGAGCGGCGGCTCTGGGCGGAGGGAGTGAGCCGGGTGGCCGGAGTCGACGAGGTGGGCGTGGGGCCCCTGGCCGGACCCGTGGTGGCCGCCGCGGTGGTCTTCGAGCCGGGAGTCTTCATCGCGGAGGTGGACGATTCCAAGCGGGTCGACCCCGAGCGGCGGGAAGCGCTGGCCGAGGAGATCCGCGCCCGGGCGCGCGGGGTGGGCATCGGAGTGGCGGAGGTCGAGGAGATCGACGAGTTGAACGTGTACCACGCGGCCCTGATGGCGATGCGGCGGGCGGTGCTGGACCTGGACGAGGCGCCTCAGCGGGTACTGGTGGACGCGCGCCGCATCCCCGACCTCGAGATGCCCCAGCAGGCGGTCAATTCGGGAGACCGCCGGCACTTCTCGATCGCGGCCGCCTCGATCGTGGCCAAGACGCACCGGGACCGGCTCATGCGCCGGCTCGACCGCCGGTTTCCCGAGTACGGCTTCGCCTCCCACAAGGGCTACAGCACTCCCCAGCACCAGCAGGCGATCCGGCG
The DNA here is from genome assembly GCA_041578395.1 of Acidobacteriota bacterium. Taxonomy (GTDB): domain Bacteria; phylum Acidobacteriota; class UBA6911; order RPQK01; family JANQFM01; genus JBFGHG01. The sequence continues at coordinate 1,493 of JBFGHG010000527.1, read as the reverse complement.
CCTGGGGCCGTCGCCCATTCACCGGCGCTACGCCTTCGTCCGCGAACTGGCGGGGGACTGCTCGCCCGAGTACCGGGAGCTGAAGCGGCGGCTGGACGAGGAGAGTTCGCCCCAGGAACTGGCCGCCATCCGGCGGGACTTCCGCAACACCGCCGGGTTGAGCCCCCAGGAGGCCCGCCGGCTGCAGCAGCTGTTGAGCCGGCACGCCCGCCGCTACCCCGGCCCCGAACAGCTCTCTCTGTTGTGAAAACGAGCACCCGCCGGGCGCCCCGGGTGGCGGCCGATGCGAGGGATCATGGACGATCCTTACCGTGAGCAACGCCGCCTGATGGTGATCAGGCAGCTCGAGCCCCGGGGCATCACGGACCCTCGTGTCCTGGATGCCATGGGCCGGGTGCCGCGCCACGAGTTCGTCCCGGCGGCCGCGCGGGACCGCGCCTATCGCGACGGACCGCTGCCGATCGGCCACGGCCAGACCATCAGCCAGCCTTACATGGTGGCCGTGATGACGCAGTCGGCGCGCATCCGCCCCGAACACCGCGTCCTGGAGATCGGGACCGGATGCGGCTACCAGGCGGCGGTGCTCTCACTGCTGGCCCGGCAGGTCTTCACGGTCGAGCGCATTCCGGAACTGGCCCACAGCGCCGGCCGGCGGCTGGAGCGGCTGGGCTACACCAACGTCTCCGTCGCGCAGGCCGACGGAACGATCGGACTGCCCGCCGAAGCCCCCTTCGACGCCATCCTGGTCACCGCCGGCGCCCCTTCCGTCCCCGACCCGCTGCTCGAGCAGCTGGCGGTCGGGGGCCGGCTCGTGATTCCGGTGCAGGAGGGGCTGGCGCAGGTGCTGTACACGTGTGTCCGCGGGGAGGAGGGGGTGGAGCGCAACCGTGGAGAAGCGTGCACCTTCGTCCCCCTGATCGGCGAACACGGCTGGAGCCGGTGACCCCCATCTAAAACAGCCGGAATTGTTCCGGGTCGACGCGGCTGGACTGGTGGGCCAGGGTGGCGTTCATCAATTCGATGGCCATTCTGGATTCGAGGGTGACGCCGGCTCGGATGCCGACGCAGGGGTCGTGGCGGCCTCGCTTCAGCTGGAAGTCGATCTCCTCCAGGTTCTTGCGGACGCTCTGCTGCGGCTTGGCGATGCTCGAGGTGGGCTTGAAGCCGACCCGGAAGACCAGCGGATTGCCGGTCGTCACTCCCCCCAGCAGGCCGCCGTGGCTGTTGCGCTGATAGCCGCCGGTGCGGATGGGGTCGTTGTTGGCGCTGCCGCTTCGCGAGACCACCTCCGCGCCGGCGCCGTACTCGCACGACTGTACGGCGTGCAGCCCTCCCAGACTTCCCATCAGCCGCAGCTTCAAGCTTCCATACAGCGGCTCGCCCACGAGCGGCGGAACCCCGACGGCGACCACCTCGAGGCGGGCGCCCACCGAGTCCCCCTCCCGGCGCGTGCGGCGGATCAGCTCGGCGGCTTCGGCGGCGAAGTCGGCGTC
>JBFGHG010000526.1:0-3670 GCA_041578395.1 Acidobacteriota bacterium | reverse complement strand
CTTTTCGGAGCCGCTCGAGAGGCGGCGGTCCGGTGTGAGTCGTGGGCTCGACATGGGGCAGTCCGCCGTCCCGGAACGTTCCACGATGGCGGCTTGGCCTACCCAGCACGACCCGCTTCTACCCGACTTGTCGTCGATGTCCACCGGTTTTCTGAGGAGCCCTGAGGCGTGGAGGCGAGAGTATACCGTCCGCAACACCAGCCCCAAGTTGACCGTGCGAACGACCGCTCCAGCTTCGGAACTCCGGCCCTTGTGTGATTTGTATCACATTTTTCGAGCGAGTCACAAATGGAAACTAATCAGTTTCGGGATCGATTTCGTCCCGAAAGGAGAGAGGCGGGGCGTGGGGCAAGTGTCGCCGTTCGGATTCGAACCACGACACCTGCCCCGGAAGGGTCAAGGAGTAGGCGCGATCACGGGCAGTTGCCGTTGCCTACCCAGAGTCCGTTGCCGCGGGCCAGCTGGCACTCGCTGACCAGCGCCGGACCCGGCCGGTTGAATGGGAAAGGCGTCTGCGCGAAGCCGACGTCCTGCGAGTTGTTGAACGCGTCCAGCGCCTCGATGCAGCCGCTGGCACTGATGGCTTGCTTGCTGGCCGCGCAGAAATTGATCTCGCAGTGGTTGATCCACTGTTGGATGTCCATCCCCCGGTACCGCCAGCTCGAGCAGCTGCCTTCGCTGACCGCCGCGGTCGCCGCGAGGTTCAGCTTGGCGGCCGTCAGGTGCGCCGCCATTGACAAGTAGGTCGGGTTGTTGGAACGGTCCCGGGCGCTCGTGCACAGGGCCTCCGAGGTCGAACAGGAATTGGCGTCGGTAGTCGTGAGCATGTCACCGCACACCGTGATCGGGAGCAGGTCGAGACTGCGCTCGTCGGCGCTTTGGATCAGGTGCGGGTGGGTACCCCAAAACCCGAGGGTGCGGGTCAGGCACTCTTCGCCGTTGGGGATCTGCCGGCAGGGCTGGCAGGAGGGTCCCGCAATGCAGCTCGTGTTGCAGTCCTGAGACTCCTTGCTCACCATGAACGCCGCGCCCAAGCCTGGAGCGTTCTCTTCGCCCGGGATGTTGATCGTCATCTCGAGGCACTGTCCGGGAGCCAGATTGGGGTTGTCGCACTTGGCCACGAAAGCATTTCCACAGGAGCCGTCCTGACCGACGGTGAAGGAGCCTCGGGAGCAGGATCCCGAGAGCTGCGTGCCCTCGGCCAGGCAGCTGAGGCCGCCCAGCAAGGGAAGGCCCATGTCGAAATGGCTCAGCTCCCGGAACACGTCCACCGCGCACTGGCGGGTGCAGAACGCGTTGGGATCCGTGTTCTGGCCTTGCCGCCTGCAGAACTCGTTGTCGAGACAGGACTGGCCGTCCCTTACCGTGCTCACACAGGTGCCCGCCGCCGGACTGCAGACCCGGTAGGTGTAGCTGGCGATCCCGCTGTTGGCGTTGTTCGCCGGCTGGAAACCAGTCTGCGTGACCAGGAAGCCGCCGGCATCACAGGTGTTGGTGATCGGAGCGTTGCAGAAATTGGCGGGACACTGACCCTGGGCGAAGGCAACCGCGCCCAGGCCCAGACACGCGACCGTCACACAAATACAGAACAGTTTTCTTACGTCTTGCATGGTTTCGTTTCTCCTTCTGGGATCTCGCGCAAGAGGGCCGCGGTCTGGCCAGGTCCGAGCAACCACCTGGCTGGTCGGGGAAGAGAAGGAAGAGAACTGGGCTCGTTACCCCGGCAGCGTTACCGCAAGGCCGAACCCGGCCTCGGGCAGTTGCCTGCCGACGCGCGCGCCGTTGCCTCGAGTTGTTTTCGAGAGTTTCGCCGGTCTCGGAGGAGCCACCGAAGCCTGAAACGCGCCAGCTCGCCTACGATAGAGGCGAACCTGGCCGCGCCGCCCGCAACGCCAGCCCTATTGTGACCGTTCGGGCAAACGCTTCAGTTCCGGAAATCCGGCGTTGTTGTGACAAGTATCACACTTCTGGCAGCGACTTCCAGAAAAATCGGCGTGGTTTGGATCAGAGTCAGTCTTTGGCGGTCATCAATTGAGCCAGCAAGCCCGTATCCCCAGTCAACAACGTGATTTCCGCACCGCTCTCCAGCATGCGGCTGGTTTCCAGGACTTCGAACAGCGCCGCGGAGACCCTCGGGTTGGTCGCCACCCTGCTGAGAGCCTGGCCCACCAGCCGCGGACGCATCGCCTTGGCCTTGGCGAACTCCCGGGCGGCCTCCTTTTCGGCGGCGCTGGTGATGATGTCCACCTGGTTGGCGCCCGCCTGGCGGATGGCCGAGGTGACTTGGCGCAGGCGGTTGACCACCTTCTGCTCGATCTGGTGGATCATGTTGTCGTCGCGGAAGTGCACCTTGCGGATGTAGACCGAACCCAGCCGGTAGCCCCAGCTCTCCGACTTGGGGGAGACCTCCTCGCGTACGGCGCGGCTCATGCGGTGGCGGTCGGTCAGCATGTCGTCCAGCGGCATGTTGCTCAGGGAGCGGACCGTGGCGTTGGTGACGTTGGCCTGCAGCGAGCCGGCCGGGTCGGTGTTCTCGAACAGGTAGGCCACCGGGTTGGAGACCCGCATCTCGTACCAGACGCCGATCCCCATGGGGGTTCCCTCTTCGGTGTTGACCGGCTGGCTGCGCAGGTACTTCTGGTCCAGCCGCATGTCCAGTTCGTGGACCTGTCCGAAGAAGCGGACCAGCAGCGCCTTGGGGCCCATCGTGAACAGCGGGATGTGCAGCCCCGGCTCTTCCAGTACGCCGATCACCTTGCCGAAGAGCACGAAGACCTTGCAGCGGCATTCGTCGACCTTGACGTACACCCCGAAGAGCCGGCAGATGCCCAGGAAGATGGGCGTGAAAATGGCCGCGAACAGAAACGCGACGAAGGTGGCAATCAGGAAGTTCATGAGGACACCCCCGCGATCACCCGCTTGGCCTTGCCGAACAGCCCCAGCCTCACGTTTCTGAGGTAGGCGTCCAGGGCCCCCCGGCCCTGGCCCTCCAGTTGTTCCAGCTGCTCGGCCAGCTTGACCAGCGGTTCCACCTCCGCCTGCGCCCGCATGGTCTCGATCTCCACCGCCCGCTTGGACTGCTCGATCTTCTGGTCGGCGTTGGCCTGGGCCAGGCTCAGCTCGGCCGACACCTCGTTGTGGGCCGTGTTGATGGCGGCCAGTGCCGACTCGATCTCCTGCGGCGGGTCGATACCGGTGATCAGGGAGGCGTCCAGCACGATGCCGTAGCGCGCCCCCGAAGTGCGGCACTCCAGGTCCATCTGCAGGTTGAGGTCGTTGAGGTTCTTGCGCAGGTCGTTGATCGAGACGCCTTCCATGTTCACCACCTCCGCCACGCCCTCGGCCACTTCCTCCGGGACGCCGTCCGGGATGGGGGCCGCCACCCCCTGCTTGGCCTCGAAGTTGGCGATCCGCTCGCGCAGGATGGAGACGAAATACCCCATGATGTGCGCGATCGGGTTCTTGACGCCGAACAGGAAGGCGTAGAGGTTCTGCTCGGAGACCTTGTAGCGCATCTGGCCCGTGATGCCGATGTTGAGCTGGTCCTTGGTCACGGCTTCCAGGATGGTGTTGCCCTGATTGGCCGTGGGCGCCTCCGGGTCGAAGGCCAGGTTGACGGTGCGAATGGCGATGTCCACCTTGTGGACTCTCTGCCAGGGCAGCTTGAAGT
>JBFGHG010000525.1:0-3674 GCA_041578395.1 Acidobacteriota bacterium | reverse complement strand
TCACCGCCGCTGCCGCGCTCACCCCGGGGAGGGTACCCAGGCGGTCCACCAGCCGGTTCACGACGTCGAGGCGGGCGTCCTGCTCCCGGTACTCCTCTCCGCTGGTCGCCAACTCGAGGGTCAGCAGGCCGCCGGCCGGAAAACCCGGATCGATGCTCTGCTGGTTCAGGAAGCTGCGCACCATCAGCAACGCCCCGATCAGCAGCGCCATCGCCAGGCCGAACTCCGCCACCACCAGCACGGAGCGTCCCCAGCTTCCGCTCGCCGACTCCGTCCCCTGGCCCTTCAGCGCGGGATAGACATCGGCGCCCGAGTGGCGGAACACCGGCGCCAGCGCGCACACCAGTCCCGCCACCAGCGACACCAGCAGGGTGTAGGCCAGCGCCCGGGCGTCGAATTCGAACTCGAAGAGGTAGGGCACCTGCACCGGCGCCCAGCTCTTCATCCACTCCACGGAGGCGTCCCCCAGCGCCACACCGACGGCGCCGGCCGCCAGCGCCAGCAGCGTGCACTCGGTCAGCCATTGCCGGATGAGCCGTCCCCGGCTGGCACCCAGGGCGCTGCGCAGGGCGGTCTCCCGCTTTCGTGCGGTGGCCTGCGCCAGCAGCAGACCCGCCACGTTGGCGCAGATGATGACCAGCACGCAGAAGGCGGCCGCCAGCGAGGCCGTCAGCGCGGTTTCGATCACGGGCGGGACCCAGGCGGCGCGCAGGGGGAGCACCTCCGTGCCCCAACCGCGGTTCGTCTCCGGGTGCTGCAGCGCCAGCCGGCGGCTGATCTCCTCCATCTCGGCGCGCGCCTGTTCGAGCGACACGCCCTCCGCCAGGCGTCCCGCCACCGACAGCCGCCGCGCGCCCCGCTGCTCGACGGCCGGGTCCAGCACCAGCGGCAGCCACAGGTGTGCCCACTCCGGGAACCGGAAGCCGGCCTGCATCACCCCCACCACTTCGCGCAGGTCTCCGTCGATCCGGATCGTCCGTCCGATCACGGCCGGGTCGGCGTGCAGGTGCTCGCGCCAGAAGAGGTCGCTGACCAGCACCCGGTCGGCGCCGCTGCCGGGGTCGTCCTCGCCTGGAGCGAAGAGGCGGCCCTGCGACGGTTCCACGCCCAGCAGCGGAAAGAGGTCGGCCGAGACGCGGGCGCCGTCGACGCGGGCCGGGTCCCGCTCGTCGTTGAAATTGAACACCGCCCGCCGGAACGCCCCCAGCCGCTCGAACGAGGTCTGCTGCTGGCGCCACTCCCGCAGGTCGGGGGCCGAGACGCCCGCGCGGCGGCGGTCCAGCTGCGGCTGCGAGCCGAAGATCGCCGCCAGCCGATCCGGCTCGGGAAAGTCGAGTTCGCGCAAGACCCAGGCGTCGAAGCCGGCGAACATGGTGACGTTGGCGAGAATCCCCAGCGCCAGCGTGAGGACGATGACGGCGCTGCTCATGGGGCTGCGCCGGATCAGCCGCAGTGAAAACCGCAGGTCCTGCAAAAGCGTGTGCATCCGTGTCTCCCCTCTCCCCAGAGAGTAACGGGACTGAGGCGGCGGAAGTTCCAGGGGACGCGATTCACTCCATGCGCAGAACGGCGTTGGGGTCGACCCGGGAGGCGCGCCAGGCCGGCAGCCAGCAGGCCACCAGCGTCGTGACGGCTGAAAGGACCGCCACGGTTAGAAAGGTCGCCGGATCGGAGGGCTCGACCTCGAACAGCAGCCCGGCAATCCAGTTCCCGAAGCCGAGAGCCACCAGCAGGCCGCACCCCAGGCCGGCACCCAGCAGCAGGGCGCCCTGGCAAAGCACCAGGCGCCGCAGGCGGCCCGGTGACGCGCCCAACGCCATGCGGACGCCCATTTCGTGGCGCCGCTGACTCACGCTGTAGGCCAGCACCCCATAGACTCCGATCAGCGCCAGCAGGGTCGCCACCACGCCGAAGCCGGACATCAGCAGGAGGGTGAGACGAGCCCGGCCCCGAGCAGCCGTCACCAGCCGCTCCAGGGGAGAGAGGTTGGCCAGAGCCATGTCGGGTTCCAGCGACTGCAGCTCCGTCCGCACGCGGGGCGCCAGGGCCTCGGGGTCGACGGAGGTACGGAGGACGAGGCTGAAGTTGCGGCCGGGCGACTGCAGGAAGGGGAAGTAGATCTGATGATGGATCGGGCGCGTCAGGTCGTGCAGGCGCAGGTGGCGGACCACGCCCACCACTTCGGCGAAGCGGTTCTCCACGTGGCTGGGCTCGATCTGCAGGCGGGCCCCGACGGCATCCCGGCCTGCGAACGCCAGCTCCGCCAGCCGGTCGTCGATGATGATCACCCGCCGCCGGCCGTCGATGTCCGAGGTGTCGAACTCGCGTCCGGCCAGCAAGGTCGCGCCGATGGTCCGGAAGAAGCCGGGGGTGACCTGGCGCTGGTCTGCGGTCACGCTCTCCCACTCGCGCGCCGAGTCTTCGTCGTAGGCGAACGGCTGCAGCGGACCGCTGCCCGCCAGCGGCAGCTGGCTGACCACCGCCACGCTTTCCACTTCGCCGAAGCGTGCCAGGGAGGCCTGCAGCGAGTCCAGGAAGGCCAGGCGGCTCTCGGGGGACCGGTACTGCCCGGCGGGCAACGAGACGCGGGCGGTGAGCAGGCCGCGGGTCTGGTACCCCGGGTCGACTTCGACCAGGGCACCGAAGCTGCGGATCAGCAGGCCGGTGGCGATCAGCAGGACCACCGACAGGGCGAGTTCCCCGACCACCAGCGCGTTGCGGAAACTGCGCTGGGAACGCGTCGCGGAACCGCTTCGCTCCCGCAGCGATTCGCTGGAGTCGGTGCGGACTCCCTGCAAGACCGGGACGGCCGAAAAGACCAGCACCGACAGCACGCAGGCGAGCGCGGAGAAGGCCAGGACGGCCGCGTCGATGCGGACCGACTCCAGCAGGGGCAGCCCGGCGGGACGGATGGCCAGCAGCAGGCGCAGGCCGCCGGAGGCCAGGACGAGGCCCAGCACGGTTCCGGCCAGCGCCACCAGGATTCCTTCCGAAAGGGCCACCATCGCCAGCCGGCGGCGGCCGGCACCCAGCGCAGAGCGGACCGCCAGCTCGCGGGCGCGGGAATTGCCCCGGACCATGAAGAGGTTGGCCAGGTTGGCGCAGGCGATCAGCAGCACCAGGAAGACCGCGCCCAGCAGCAAAGCCAGCGCCCCGCGGACCGGCTTGACGATGTCCTGGTGCAGCGGGACGATGCGCACCTTCAGGTTGGAGGCCTCGTGTTCGGGGTGCTCGCGCCGCAGCCCGGCCGCCAGGGCCTCCATCTCCTCCTGCCCTTCGGCGAAGGTGCGTCCCTCGGCCAGCCGGGCGAACCCGGTGTAGCCGGTGTAGTTGCGCGGCGGCACCCGCCGGCGGTCGACCTGCACGGGCACCCAGACGTCCGAGTGAGTGAGGCGGAAGGCCTCGGCGGGGAGCCGCAGCCGGAAGTCCTCGGGCAGCACGCCGATCAGATCGTGCTCGCGCCCGTCGATGAGAAGGGTCCGCCCCAACGCAGCGGGGTCGGCGCCCAGGCGCGTCTCCCAGAGCTGGTGGGAGACGAGCGCCACCGCCGGTCCGCCGGCCACGTCTTCCTCGGACCGGATCTGCCGCCCCGCGGCCGGCTCGATCCCGAAGAAGCGGAAAAAGTTCCAGCCCACCCGCCCCTGCCGCAACAGCACCGGCTCCTCTCCGATGCG
>JBFGHG010000524.1:0-3676 GCA_041578395.1 Acidobacteriota bacterium | reverse complement strand
CAGCGCCCGGATGTCGCGCCCGATCCCCTCCAGTTCCGCTTCGAACTCCTCGATCTGCTCGCCGGAGGCCTGGCTTTGGTCCGTGTCGGCCATCACGGTGTTGAGCAGGGCCATTTCCTGCACCTTGCCGTTGATCCCCCGGCTCACGGACGTGATCAGCTTCTGGCGGGCGATCGCGTCCAGCACGCCGTCGAGCGTCTCCCGCCGCTGTGAGTCGCTGACCAGGTAGACGACGACGTTGCCGGCGAACAGGACCATGATCGCCGTGAAGGAGAGAACGAGCTTGGTGCGGATGCTCATGCCGTTAGCGCAGCCGGTAGTCCGGTTGTCCCGGCAGGCTGCCGTCCACCTTGAGGACCTTCACCCCGTCGGGCACTTCGCTGGCGACCACGAAGGTGATCGAACCGGGAATCGCTCCCACCAGCCGGGACGCCATGTCGTTCGAGTAAACGACCTTCGGGCCCGAGACGGTCTCCGCCTTGAACACTTTTCCGATCCAGTACTGGCGGAACTGGGCCTCGGTCATCCGGTAGATCTTCTTCAGGACGACCTCCCTCTCCCGCGCCACCGGGGCCCGGATCAGCAGGGTCACCCTCAGGTTGGGCGTCCAGTACTGCCGTTCCCCCAGCAGCAGGCTCCGGATCTGCCCCAGCGACAGGTCGTCTTCGGGGACTTCCGGGTGGGTGATCACCGCGATGTCCTCTCTCTGCAACGCCAGGCAGGGAGAGCAGAAGAGAAGCAGCGAGACGATGGCCCTGGCCCCAAGACCGGTGGTGTGCCGACTCAACGGAAGTCTCCTCAAAACACGAAACTGATCTGCATGAACCCGCCCTTCTCGTCTTCGCCCCCGGGGCGGCCGAAGTGCCGGAACTCGGTCTTGAGGGCGGCGAAATGAGAAAGGTCGTAGCGAATTCCCACGATGGACGCCCGCAGGTCCAGCAGGTCGAAGAAGAGCGGATCGCCGGCATCCAGGTCGATGTACTCGTATCGATAGTAGGGCTTGAGGGCGTTCTCGAACCAGGGCAGCCGGTACCCGATCTGCGCGTACAGACCCTGGTTGTCGAAGGTCTCCCGCGTGAGGAGCTCCTCGTGACGCACGTTGGCGAACTCCACGATGACCTCGGGATTCTCCCGGAGCCAGATCAGATGGGCGGCGGAAATCCACTCCCGGAACTCCCGGCCGCCGGCCAGCGTGATCTTGTCGCGGTACACCGAGCCACCCGCCCGAAGGCCGAAGGGGCGCGACGGTTTCACGAAGAAGTTGCCCAGCCAGGCCCGGTGGCTGTTCGAATCGCCCGCGTCCCCCGGATCTCCGAAGGCGGCTCCCCGCCCGTTTCCGAGGCCGAAGTTGTAGTTGAGATTCAGGCCCCCGGCGGGAACCCTCCCTTCCACCAGGGCTCCCACGAAGTGAACCGGGATGAAGGTGCCGCCGATTCGCGCCATCCGCGGCCGGTCGATGCTGGTCTGCAGCCAGAGGCCGTGGTGGTAGCTCGTGTTCCACCAGTTGACCGGCGTGTGGTAGCGGCCGAAGGAGACCTTGAGGTAGTCGCTGTGATCGAGGCGGACGATGGTCCGCTCCACCGAGGGCCGAAATCCGTCGGACCGGGCCGTGACGGCCAGTTCGCCGAAGAAGCTGATCTTGGGCGACAGCGCCGAGGTCAGGTGGAGCACGAACTGCCCTTCGCTGAACCCGCGGGTGTCCTCGAGATCGTCGGTGAAGGAGAAATTGACGTCGGTGAAGCCCCGCAAGGTCAGGTTGGGGTACTCCGTCCGGATTTCCGGCATCGGCTGCTCGAATTCGATCGGGGGCGGCTGGACGGCCTCCATTTGCACGGGATCCGCTTCGGCCCCTTCTTCGCGTTCCCCCTCGAGCTCGGCGACGCGCGCTTCCAGCGCTTCGATCCTCGCCAGCAGCTGCTGAACCAGCGGATCCTGCTGCCCAGGCGCGTCCGCTTGCGCGAAGACGGGGGCCACGCTCAGCAGCAGCCAGATCGAGAATGTCGGCACAGCTTTCATGTCAACTCCGCTTTCCCAGGTCCGTTGCGACAGGGTGGGGCCGGAGCGGCCGGGCGTCCGGTCGAGAGGTGCCCTCGACCGCCGGAAGTTCGGGATCCTCCACCCGCACCAGTATAGGGTACGAGGGGGACATCTCCGGCCGGTGTGAGCCGGCTTCACCGCTGCCAGCCCGGGCCCGGGCCGCCGTCCCCCGGTTTGCCCGCCGGCCCCGGTGTAACAGCCCTCCAGCGGCCGTTCGCTCGACCACGAAATCCATTGACTGAGTGGGGCCACCCTGTCCATACTCCATGCTCAAGGGGCTTTCCAATTTGAAAACCAAGAGGAGGTTGGCATGACTCGGATTTCCGTTTTCACCAGGTTTGGAGTGTGCCTGCTGCTGGGGGCCGGTCTGGCCTGGGGGCAGGACGACACGACGACCTACATCTTCGGCGAATACTACAGGTGCGACCAGAACCGCGAAGCGTTCGCCGACGTTCTGGTCGAGCGCATCCTGGCACCGGTCTACCAGAAGCACGTGGAGGAGGGACGACTCAGCGGTTGGGGCTGGCTGGGCCACCACGCCGGCTCGAGCTGGCGGCGGCTCCTTTTCTACACGGCCACGGACCTGGACACCTTGCTGGCGACCCGGGATCAGATCATCGACCAGCTGCAAGGCGAGATGGCCGCCGAAAGCCAGGAGCTGATCTCGATCTGTCCGGATCACGACGACCTGATCTGGGGCTCGGTCGCGGGACCGCCGCCGGCGGAGATGCTGCAGAACCTGGGGCCGGTGAGCTATTCGACCTACTACGTGTGCGACCACAGCCGGCAGGAGCGGGCCGACGAGATCGTCAAAACGCTGCTGGCTCCGGCCATCCAGAAGCAGGTCGAGGCCGGCCGGATCAGCTCCTGGGGCTGGTACGCGCACGTGATCGGCGGACAGTATCGCCGCCTCATGACCCACAGCGGCGCGAGTCACGCGGCGCTGCTCGATGCCGTCACGGCGTACAACGACGCGGCCGGCGAAGTCGACGAGGCCATGGCCAACGAGTTCACGCAGATCTGCAGCAGTCACGTCGACTACCTGTGGAACCGGGTTCTCCCGAAACCAGCCGACGGCAACTGAGCACGGGGATCGTCCCGGACGGGTGGTTCCGGCTCGAGCTGCGTGGCGGTGACGAACTGCCTCGTCCAAGGCCGACAAACCCACACCGCCGCGTCTCGATCCAGAATCTCAGCGGATCGGAAGGGCAGGATCGCCCAGCAGGTTGTAGAAGTGCGCCAGATAGGGCGTGCTCCCGCTCTCTGCGTACGCGCGTCGGGCGGCGAGCAGAGCATCCCCGAGCCGGCGCGTGCCTGGATCGGTCAACGCCTCGACGAACGCTGCATCGAGTTCGCGCGCCGGGAGGTGGACCGAGAGCCCAGCAGGCGCGAACACGGCGACGGCGCCAGCAGCAGGGACCCGGACCAGAGCTTCGCCGAGCGACTCGAACCCGGGGATCTCGAAGCGGCCGATGACGCAGGTGGCGCTGACCACGATCGGTTGGCGCCAGCCGCTGGCGAACTCTGGCGAATCGGCAGCCAGGAGAAGACCCTCACTGGCCAGGCGGTCGAGGCCTCCGTGGCCGAGCCAGTTGACGATGTTCACCCCCGCTTCGGCGCTGCTGAACAGGCGTTGTCT
>JBFGHG010000523.1:0-3681 GCA_041578395.1 Acidobacteriota bacterium | reverse complement strand
GACCCCTTCGCCGAACCCAACCTGCTCTTCCGCGGGCTGGCCGGCGGCCGCTTCGAGGAGGTCCTCCCGCGGGGAGGGGTGGCCGGGCTGCGCCCGGACAACAGCCGGGCGGCCGCCTTCGCGGACTACGACGAGGACGGCGACCTGGACGTGGTGGTGGTCAACAACGGCGGACCGGTGAGCCTGCTCCGGAACCGGGCGCCGCGGCCCGGCTCGCACTGGGTGAGTTTTCGGCTGCTGGACCGGGACGGCCGGCAGATCCCCGGCGCCCTGGTGCGCGTCACCGCGGGAGACCGGAGCTGGTACCGCCTGGCTCATCCCGCCTACAGCTACCTCGCAAGCAACGACCCCCGCGTTCACTTCGGACTGGGGAAGGCCGAGCGGGTGGACGAGGTGGAGGTCCGCTGGCCGGACGGGACCAGCACGAGGTTCGGGGGCTTCCCCGCCGGGGAGACTCACCTGCTGCGTCAGGAGCGCTGAAGAGCGGCCCGGACTCGCCACCTAGAGTATGTCAATACATTTGTATTGACAATTGTCGAGTCCTTCCCTATCCTCCGATCTGTGCCGCGCAAGTCTCGATATCTGCAGATTCGTGTCACGCCTGAGCAGAAAACGGCTTTGGAGCGGCTGGCGAGCCGGGCTGGGCTTTCGGTGTCGGCTTACGTCCTGTCCCGGGTCCTACCGCCCGTCCGCGGGAAGTTCCGGGAGCTGGTTCGGGCCGTGCAGAACGACGAAGACCACCGGTATGGACTGGCGGAACTCAGCGACTGGCTCGCGGAACTGACGAGCGGCGAGTTCCTGGAGGCCGTCGGCGAGGTTTCCGTGGCTGCGCTGCCCCCTTACCTGCAAAACTATGTGGCGGCGATGGTGGAGCTGGCGGCCTGCCACAAGGGAGTCCCCCCACCCGAATGGGTCTCCCGGGTGGAACCGCTGAGTGAACCGCATTTCGCCACCTCGCTCTGCAGCCTGCGTCTGCACCTGTTGCGCACTTCTCCAGTCCCGTTCCGGCGCCGCAACATCTTCGTCGATTCGACCGTGGGTGATCGCGTGTGAAGAGCGGAGGCGCTTCATGAGCAGGCTCACGAAGCCGGACATTCTGCGCTTGTTTCGACTCCTGAATTCGGAACTGGGCTCCCGGGATGTACTGGGAGAGCTGTACCTCGTGGGAGGCGCCGTCATGTGCCTGGCGCTGGACGCGCGAGACTCCACCCACGACGTGGACGCCTTCTTCCGGCCCACGCGGGTCGTGCGCGAGGCCGCGGCCCGCGTAGCCGCTCGGGCGGCGGTCTCCGAAAACTGGCTGAACGACGCTGTCAAGGGCTATCTGAGTCCCCGGGGGCACTTCGATCTGTATCTGGAGCTGTCCAATTTGAGGGTGTACGTCGCCCAGCCGCGCTATCTGCTGGCCATGAAGTGCGCTTCGATGCGACTCGGCGAGGAGTTCCACGACCTGGACGACATCCGCTACCTTCTGCGTCACCTCGATGTCTCGAGTGCGGAGGAAGCGCTGGCGATCGTCACATCCTATTTCGACGAAGCCCGGCTCCATCCGAAGACGCGCCTGGCGCTCGAGGAGCTTCTGGGGTCATGATGGGCGAACGATGGAGGATCTCATGACCTCGAACACGGACGGCAAGCTCCTGGAAGCCTTCGAACTACACTCGGTCGAGGACCTGCGAGCCCTGTTGGACGCCGGCCTGGACCCGCGCACTCCGATTCGCGGCAAGCCCCCCGTTCACTGGCTGACCGAGATGTACACGCGCTCGGACCGCTTCGCAGACCTGCTTCGGCTGCTGCTGGAGGCGGGAGCGGAGCTGGACGATCCGGCCACGGCGCCCGTCCTGCTCAACGACGGCGAGGCGCTGCGGGCGGCGGTCTCGGACGATCCGTCGCTGCTCGAGCACCGCACTGACCTGGTCTCGGCCTTCACTCCCCTGGAGGGCGCGACGCTGCTGCACGTGGCCGCCGAGTACGGCCACCTGGAGGCCGCCCGGGTGCTGCTGGCGTCGGGGGCGGACGTGGACGCGCGGGCGTCCGTCGACGAGCACGGCCTGGGGGGCCACACGCCGCTGTTTCACACGGTCAACTCCCACGCCAACCGCTCCCAGCCCCTGCTGCGGCTGCTGCTCGAAGCGGGCGCGCGGGCCGACGTGCGGCTGGACGGGCTGGTCTGGGGCCGCGGGTTCGAGTGGGAGACCATCCTGCTGGACCTCACCCCCGTCTCCTACGCGCAGCTGGGCCTGCTCCCGCAGTTTCACCGGCGGGAGGCGGACGTCTACGCCAACCTCGAACTGCTGCTGTAAGCCGCGGGCCGGCCCCTCCCCCCGTTCCGAAACGTCCCCAACCGCTACCTGTCGCGGAAGACGAAGGGGTGAACCGTTCCATGATCCCGATCTTCGACGCCCATCTGGACCTGGCCTGGAACGCCCTCTCGTTCAACCGCGACCTGACGCTGCCCGTCGCCCAGACCCGGCGGCGCGAGGGCCACATGAACGACCATCCCAGCCGCGGCGGCTCGACGGTGAGCCTGCCCGAGCTGCGCCGGGCCGGGGTGGGCGTATGCGTGGCCACGCTGCTGGCCCGGGCGGGCCCGCGTCAGGAACCGCAGCCGGGCTACCGCCGCACCGACCTGGATCATGCCGCCCCTTCGATCGCCTACGCCGTGGCCCAGGGCCAGCTGGCCTACTACCGGTTGCTGGAGTCGCAGGGGCACCTGCGCTTCATCCGCAGCGCCGGGCAACTGGACCGCCACTGGCGGCAGTGGACCGAGGCGCGGGACTCCGCCCCCCTCGGAATCGTCCTGGGCATGGAGGGGACCGACCCGGTGGTGGCGCCCGATCAGCTGGAGGCCTGGTGGGACGACGGACTGCGCGTCGCCGGGCTGGCCCACTACGGGGAGAGCCGGCACGCCGGCGGCACCGGCTGCGACACTCCCCTCACGGACGACGGTCTCCGGCTGCTCGAACACTTCGAACGGCTGGGGATGGTGCTGGACGTGACCCATCTGTGCGACCGGAGCCTGGCCCAGGCCCTGGACGTGTTCGGGGGCCGGCTGATGGCCAGCCACCACAACTGCCGCGCGCTGGTCCCCGGCGACCGCCAGCTGACCGACGCGCAGATCCGCCAGCTGGTGGGCCGCAGGGCCGTGATCGGAACGGCCCTGGACGCCTGGATGCTCCATCCCGGCTGGGTCCACGGCCAGAGCACCCCGGACGTGGTCGGTATCCGTGCCGCGGCCGATCACGTCGACCACGTCTGCCAGCTGGCGGGAAACGCCCGTCACGCGGGAATCGGCAGCGATCTGGACGGCGGCTTCGGCCGTGAGCAGACCCCGCACGACCTGGACACGGCGGCGGACCTGCAGACGCTGGCCGAAATCCTGAAGCAGCGCGGCTACGGCGACGAGCAGGTGGCGGCGGTCTTTCACGGCAACTGGCTCCGCTTCTTCCGCGAAGCATTGCCCGGCAGCGAGGAGCAATGACATGCCGGATCGAAACGGCCGCAACCGTTACCGCCGGGAGTTCCTGAGGGCCCGCCGGGAGGCCTGGCTGATCCTGGCCGCCTGGGCTGCCTGCCTCCTCTGGACCGTGGGCTACTCGGGCGTGACGGCCTACGGCACGGCCGCCGGCGCCGCACCCCTCGTCTTGGGCATGCCCGCCTGGGTAGTGTGGGGGGTGCTGG
>JBFGHG010000522.1:0-3685 GCA_041578395.1 Acidobacteriota bacterium | reverse complement strand
GGAGTCGTGGGGGGTGCCCAGGTGCGGGTCGAAATCAAGACCGTCAACGGACGCTACCTGGACCTGAAGCTGCGGCTGCCCCGCGAACTCTCCTCGCTCGAGCCGGCCGTCCGCAGACTGCTGGACTCGCGCCTGCACCGGGGACGCGTGGAGGTCTTCTTCAACCTGGCCTGGACCAGCGCCGACCAGTTGGAAATCCAGGAGCCGCTGGTCCGCAACTACCAGAGCGCTGCAGCCACCGCCAAATCGCTCGGCATCCCGGGAGAGCTGTCCGTCTCCACCCTTCTGCAGCTGCCCGGCGTGCTGGCGCCCGCCGAGCAGGACTTCAGCGCGCCCGAGCAGGAAGCCCAGCTGCTCGAGGTGGTGTCGGCCGCTCTGGAGCAGGTGGTCGAGACGCGCTCCAGGGAAGGCACGGCGCTGCGGGCCGACCTGGTTTCGCGGCTGGACGAACTGGAGCGCGTGATCGAGCAGGTCGAACCGGAGGCAGGCAAGGTCACCGACCATTATCGCGCAAAACTGGAGGCCCGCCTGCAACGCCTGGTCGAGCGGGAGGGCGTATCCGATCCGGCCCGCCTGGCCCAGGAAGTGCTCTACTACGCCGAACGGGCCGACATCACCGAGGAACTCACGCGGCTGCGGGCGCACCTGGGGCGTTTTCGCGAGGTGCTGGCCAACGCCTCCGGCAGCGTGGGCAAGAACCTGGATTTCCTCTGCCAGGAGATGAACCGCGAGATGAACACCATTGTCTCCAAGTCCTCGCTGGTGGAGATTTCCGCCCTCGGCGTGCGGGGCAAGGTCGAAATCGAAAAGATCCGGGAACAGGTCCAGAATGTCGAATAAGGGAAACCTGATCGTCATTTCCGCGCCCTCCGGCTCGGGCAAGACCAGCCTCGCCCTTCGCGTGCTGCAGCGGGTTCCCGGGCTCGAGTTCTCCGTCAGCCACACCACCCGCCAGCCCCGCCCCGGCGAGCGGCACGGAGTCGAGTACTACTTCGTGCCGGTGGGGCAGTTCGAGGAGATGATCGAAGCCGGGGAATTCCTGGAGCACGCTCGCGTGCACGGCAACTACTACGGCACCGGCGTCCGCTTCGTGCAGGAGCGGTTGGAGGCGGGGGTCGACGTCCTGCTGGACATCGACGTACAGGGCGCCCGGCAGGTCAAGGCCGCCCGCCCCGACGTCGCCAGCGTCTTCATCCTCCCCCCCTCGCCGGAGGTGCTCGAGGAGAGGCTGCGGCAGCGGGCCCAGGACTCCTCCGAAGCGATCGACCGCCGGCTGGAGGTGGCGCGCCAGGAGATCCGCAGCTTCGAGGAGTACGACTTCCTGGTGGTCAACGACGACCTCGAAACGTCCGCGCGTGAGTTACAATCTATAGTTTTAGCGGTCCGCTGCCGGACCGCCGTCCAGCGCGACCGCGCCGCGGGGATCGTGGCCCGGTTCGGCGGATGAAGAAGAGAGAGACAGGATTTCGATGATTATCAAGGTCCCGGAAGAGTTCGACAGCAAGTTCCGCTTCATCCTGGTGGCCGCCGAACGGGCCAAACAGCTCCAGAGCGGCGCGCCCCCCAGGATCGAGGCGAAGATCAGGAAGCCGGCCTTCGTGGCGATCCGCGAGGTCGAGCAAAAGCTGGTCCCCTACGCGATCCTCGAAGAAGAGGCGGAAGAGACCGAAGAATGAAGGTCGTGCTGGGCGTGACCGGCTGTATCGCCGCCTACAAATCGGCGCTGGTCCTGCGGCTGCTGCAGGAGCAGGGTTGCGAGGTGATGCCGGTGATGACGTCCAGCGCCCAGCGGTTCATCACCCCTCTCACCCTGGAAAAGCTGGCCGGCCGCCGCGTGGTGACCGACCTGTTCCAGGACTCCTCGCCGGCCATCGAGCACATCGCCCTGGCCCGCGAAAGCGACCTGTTGCTGGTGGCCCCCGCCACCGCCAACGTCCTGGCCAAGTTCGCGCACGGTCTGGCCGACGACTTCCTCAGCACCCTGTACGTTTCCACCACGACGCCGGTGGTGCTCGCGCCCGGCATGAACGTCGAGATGTGGCGGCACCCGGCCACGCAGCACAACCTGTCCCGCCTGCGCGAGCGGGGAGACTCGGTGGTGGAGCCGGAAGCCGGCTACCTGGCCTGCGGGGAAGTGGGCGAGGGCCGGATGGCGGCGCCGGAGACCATCGCCGAGCGCGTGCAGGAGATTCTGGGACGCCGCCGCACGCTCGCGGGCAAACGGGTGCTGGTCACCGCGGGTCCGACGGTGGAGGACCTGGATCCGGTGCGCTTTCTGTCCAACCGCTCCTCGGGGAAGATGGGCTACGCGGTGGCCGCCGAGGCCGCCGCCCGCGGGGCCGAGACCACCCTCGTCTCGGGACCGGTGACCCTGGAAGCTCCCGGCGGCTGCCGGGTAGTACGCGTGCGCTCGGCCGCCGAAATGGCCCGAGTGGTGTTCGAGCACTACGCCGGCGCCGACGTGGTGGTGATGTCGGCCGCCGTCTGCGACTTCACGTCCGCCTCGGTCAGCCCCCGCAAGCTGAAGAAGGACGCCGGCGGGATGGAGAAGCTCGAGTTGGTGGCCACCCGGGACATCCTGGCCGAGCTGGGCCGGACCAAAACGAAGCAGTTCCTGGTCGGGTTCGCCGCCGAGTCGGAAGACCTCGAGGCCAACGCCCGGGACAAGCTGCAACGCAAGAACCTCGACTTGATCGTGGCCAACGACATCTCCCGGCCGGGCCAGGGATTTCAGTCCGAGCACAACCGCGTGCTGCTGATCCGGCCCGAGGGTGAGCCCTTCGAATCCACCCTGCTCCCCAAGCGCGAAATCGCCTCGCTCGTGTGGGACCGCATCGAGGCGGGGCTGTCCGAGCCCACGAGGGTGGTCTGATGGCTTCCGAACCTTCTCCCACCCGCTGTGGGCGGGTGGCGCTGGTGGGCCGCCCCAACGCCGGCAAGTCGACGCTGCTCAACCGTCTGGTGGGCGAGAAAATCGCCATCGTCAGCGACAAGCCGCAGACCACCCGCCACCGCGTGCTGGGCATCCTGACCGAAGCCGCCAGCCAGATCGTCTTCGTGGACACTCCCGGCATCCACCGTCCCGGCTTCAAGCTCAACGAGCGGATGATGGACGCCGTCTACGACAGCCTGCGGGGGGTCGACCTGGCCGTCCACCTGGTGGACGTCTCCGAGAACTACGGCAAGGGGGAGGAGTACGCCGTGGCGCTGCTGCGTTCGGCGAAGATCCCCCGGCTGCTGGCGCTCAACAAGGTGGACCAGGTCAAGAAGGGGAAGATCCTGCCCGTGATCGAGTTCTACAACGAATTCGGAATCTACGACGAGATCGTCCCCATCTCGGCCGAGCGGGGCGACAACGTCGAGGCGCTGCTCGAGAGCATCCGCCGGAGGCTGCCGGAGGCGCCCTTCTTCTACCCCGTCGACCAGTTCACCGACCAGATGGAACGCACTCTGGTGGCCGAGATCATCCGCGAGAAAGTCCTCCAACACACCCGGCGCGAGCTTCCCTACGCCACCGCCGTGAAGATCGAGCTGCTGGACGAGTCGCGGCGCGAGGAGGGCTTCGTTCACGTGGCCGCCTCGATCGTGGTGGAGCGGCCCGGGCAGAAGAAGATCGTGATCGGCCGCGGCGGCAAGATGATCAAGACGATCGGCACGGCCGCCCGCAAGGAAATCCAGCAGCTGC
>JBFGHG010000521.1:0-3694 GCA_041578395.1 Acidobacteriota bacterium | reverse complement strand
CTTCATCCTGTCGCTGCCGACGCCCGAGGAGTGACCGGCGGGAGTGAGTGGTGGGCCTAGGTGGATTCGAACCACCGACCTCACGCTTATCAGGCGTGCGCTCTAACCAACTGAGCTATAGGCCCGCCGCGGGCAGACGGGTAGTATAGCCAAAAAGTCCGAGACTCGACAACCGTGGGACAGGGAAGACCGTGGGCCGGCCTCCCAGGCCGGCGTCCGGAATGACAGGAGGGATCTAGCCAACCCCTTCCAGCTGCAGCTGCTTGACCCCGGTGCCGAACAGCAGAAAAGTAAGCGCCACCCCCGCCAGCAGCAGCGCCAGCAGCAGCAGCGCCGCCGACAGCGAGACCTGTTCGGCGACCGTCCCCGCCACCAGGTCCCCCAGCGGCATGCCGCCCCGGAAGGCCAGGTAGAAGATGCTCATCACGCGCCCCCGCATCTCGTCGCTGGTGGCCAGCTGCACCAGCGAGGTGATCGAGGCGAACAGCGAGATCAGGCACATCCCCGCCAGGAAGAGGACGGCGCTGCTCAGCCACAGGTTGCCCGACAGGGCGAACACCGCCAGCAGCGCGGCGAAGACCAGCTGCACGTACAGCGTGAAGAGTCCCCGCCTCTGCATTCCGCGCAAACCCGCGTACACCAGGGCGCCCGTCACCGAGCCGGCCGCCGACACGCTCATCATCAGCGAATAGCCGGAGGCCCCCAGGCCGAAGACATCGTTGACGAAGGCGGGCAGCAGCGTCAGCAGCGGCACCCCGCAGAAGGTGCTGGCGAAGCCCAGGATCGTCAATTGCCACAGGGAGCCCGTGTGGCGCACGAAGGAGAGCCCCTGGCCGATGTCCTTCGCGACGGTGGCACCCGTTTTCTTGGGTACGAAGGAGACGCGGATCAGGTGCAGCGAGACGATCACCGCCAGAAACGAAACTCCGTTGATCCCGAAGCAGAAGGCCGCTCCGAACGAGGCCAGGGCCGCGGCCGCCAGCAGCGGTCCCAGAAATCGCGCCAGGTTGAACTGGATCGAGTTCATCGCGATGGCGTTGGGGACGTCCTCGCGCTTCACCAGGCCGGGGATCAGCGCCTGGTAGGCGGGTCCCCCGAAGGCCTGGCCGCTGCCGGCGATGAAGACCAGCACCAGGATGTGCCAGATCTCGACCACGTCAGCGATCACCAGCGCGGCCAGGACGAAGGCGCAGGTCATCTGGACCCACTGGGACATCAGCAGAATGCGACGGCGGTCGAAGCGGTCCGCCATGGCGCCGCCCACCAGCGAGAAAAGGATGTGCGGGAGCTGCCCCAGGAACCCGGTCAGGCCCAGGTAGAAGGGGCGGCCCGTCACCTCCAGGACCAGCCACGACTGGGCCACGATCTGCATCCAGCTACCGGTGGTGGAGGTGAAGGCGCCCGCCCACAACAGGCGGAAGTCGCGGTAGCGAAAGGCCCGGAAGGTCCGCCCCAGGAAGCTGGCCGATGGGGGCGGAGCGCCCGCGGAGGAGTCCTGCTGATCGTTCATGCGGAAGCGACCGTCAGTCTAAGGGCGCTCGTATCCACGTGTCAACCAAGCAGAAAACGGACCATGGGGTTTTCATATAAAACACGAACCTTGCTCGAGAAAAAACCTAAGAAAGCGATAATGTCCTTGACGAGATCACATTCTTGTGCTTGTATGCTGTGTAAATCGAGCGACTGCTCGAATTCGCTCTCGACCGTTTCTTATGTGAAGGACCCGCCATGGATTCCATTCGTCGATCGCAAAGCACCTGGGTAGTATTCCTCTCCGTCCTGCTGATGGCGCCGGCGCTCGCCTGGAGCCTGCGGCAGCGGGGTGAACCTCGAAATCTCTCTCCGGGAGTCGGGAACACCGTGAGCGAGTTGCGCGTGGATGCCGAAGGAAACTACTTCGTGGCTCGCGGCGACGGGCGGCTGCAGAAATACTCCGGTCGCGACGACTCGCTCCTGTGGTCTTTGAATGTGCGCCAGATCGACTCGCCTGAGGGCCTCGGAATCTACGACTTCGTCCTGACGCCGGAAGGAGAGTTGTTGGTGCTGGGAGTGACGCACGACAGCCTCGAGACCGTGATCTACCGGATCACAGCCGGACGCACGCCCTCGGTGCTGCCTTTCGGGCGCTACCCCGGATTCGCTCCGGTTTCGCTGGCGCTGGCTCCATCGGGAGAGCTGTTCATGCTGGCGTTCGACGCTCACATGGTGAACCGGATTCAGGCTACTTCGGGGCTCACGGCCCCTGAGAGAACCTGCAACTTCTTCTACCAACTGGACGAGCGCGGAGGGATCCAACGGGCCTGGGGACCGATCACTTTCCCCCCGCGCGACGCTCCAGACTTCATCGGCTTCAACTTCGACCTGCAGAACGCCCGGCTCATCTTCACGCCACTGGGAGAGACGTATCTCGCGAACAAGAACAAGCCTCTCCTGGAGAAGGTCGATTTGAGCACGGGGAGGACGACCGGACGGATTCCCCTGCCCTACCGGGGCCTGGCCTACAAGGTTGCGTTCTACTCGATCGACATGATCAGCGAGCACGAAGCAGCGTATTCGATGTACATGGCCGACGAGCAGCGCAACGTCACCGGCGGGCAGGTCCGCGTTCTCGATCTCTTGACGGGAGAATCGCGCGAGGTCGACAGTTTCGACGGCCGCTACGAATGGTCCAGACGCGCGCGAGTCGACGCCTCGGGCACGCTTCGAATTTACGGCTCCCTTCACCGGAATCCCAGCCTGGTTCGCCGGATCGACCACCCCTCGGGAAGGAGAGACCCCAGATGAGACTCTGGGCTCCCTGCTCTCAGTATGGGTTCGTCGTCGGTTCGTTGATGGCGGTGGGATTAGTTGCGTTGGGAGTGATTCTCATGCAGCGGCCGGTTCCAGCCGATCCCTGCCGCGTTGGACAGTACCACCATGCGACCGCTCCGGAAACACACGTCGTCTGCACCGAGCCGGGATGCGGTCCCTCCCGGGAGCGAGACGGGACCAACTGCATGCCCACGACGATGAATCGCGAATGCCTCCACAACGTCGAGCAATGCACCGCCACTTGCTCGGAGTCGTATCCGAACGGATGGGGCACCTGCGCGCCGCAGCCTCCCCCGGACGACGACGAAGAAGAGTGCGAGGAATGCGACACGGTGGGAGACAGCCCGATCCTGATCAGCCTGCGTGGCCACCGGCTGCAGCTGACGGACGCGGAACACGGCGTCGACTTCGACCTGGACGCCGACGGCACAGCCGAGCGGCTCTCCTGGACCAGCCCCGGCGCCGACGACGCCTTCCTGGCGATGGACCGCAACGGCAACGGGATCATCGACGACGGGACCGAGTTGTTCGGGAACTACACCCCGCAGCCGGCCTCCGAGGAGCCGAACGGCTTTCTGGCACTGGCCCTCTACGACCTGCCCGCCCACGGCGGCGACGGCGACGGCCGGATCACGAGTGCCGACGCCGTCTTCAGCAAGCTTCGCTTGTGGCACGACTGGAGCCACGACGGCCTCTGTCAGCCCCCGGAGCTTCAGGCGGTCTCGGCCAATGGAATCGCCGGATTCGATCTGGACCACCAGGAGTCGCGCCGGCGTGACCGTCACGGCAACGTGTTCCGCTACAAGGCTCGGGTGACGATGGAGGACACGGGTTCGGGCCCCCACTTCAAATGGGCCGTGGACGTATTCCTGGTCCGCCAGTG
>JBFGHG010000520.1:0-3695 GCA_041578395.1 Acidobacteriota bacterium | reverse complement strand
GGGGGCCAGCGCGCCACTGCCCGAACGATTCACCATTCCCGCATCCGCCACGGCGACGCCTCTCTTTCGCCGGTCACGATAGCATGCCCGCCGATTTTTCTGCTAAGCTAGGGGTTTGTTTTTGCGCCTGTAGCTCAGTCGGATAGAGCAACGGGTTCCTAACCCGTGTGCCGCAGGTTCGAGTCCTGCCAGGCGCAAGCCGGACCTTTTTCGAGGAGTGAGGGATTGGCAGCCAAACTGACGCGCAAAGAGATCCAGCAGGACCGGATTCGTGCGGTCCTCGAGGACGTGTACCGCTGGTTGACGCGCAACACGGTGTTTCTGGGAGCGGCCGTGGCCATTTTCGCGCTGATCGTCGTAGCCGGCTACGGATGGCGCCTCTACCAGGAGAGCGCCACCAGCGAGCAACAGGCTCGGTTGGGCGAAGCGCTGCAGGTCTTCCACGCCCCCCTGGAAGGGGAGGAAGAGAGCGTGGAACCGGGGCACGAGGGTCACGACCACGCCACCAACCCTCATCCGTCCAAATACCGTTTCGCCAGCGCCGAGGAGCGCAACCAGAAAGCGCTGGAAACCCTGACTGCGCTGGCCGAGGAAGACCCCGACAGCCGGCCGGGACAGCTGGCCAGTTACTACCGGGCCATCACGCTGGAACGGATGGGCCGCAGCGACGAGGCCGAGACCGTGCTGCGCGAGCTGATCGCCGACGTCGAGCTGCCCGAAGTGTCCAACCTGGCCCGCCACCAGCTGGGCGCGATCCTGGTCGGCCAGGGCAAGCGGCAGGAGGCGATCGAAGTCTGGAAGGAGATCCTGGACAATCCCGCCCCCAACTTCCCCCGCGACCAGCTGCTGGCCCGCCTGGGACAGGCCAGCGAGAAAGCGGGCCAGCCCGAAGCGGCGTTGGACTACTACCGCAAGCTGGTCGCCGAGTTCCCCTCCGCCCCGCTGACCCGCGACCTGGAGCGCCGGATCGACTACCTCGAGGCGGTGCTGGAGCTGGAGGCGCCCGAGGAGGCGCCGCCCCCGGAGCAGCCGGAGAGCTGATCCCCCCAAAACCTGCGAACAGGATCGCGCTCTCGGCGCGCAGCAGGTGCATATGATATGTACCTATGCTATGATCTGGATATGTCCCACCGCACCACGATTCTCCTGGACGAAGACAGCCGGAAGGCGGCGCGCGAGTTGGCCCTCCAGTACGACTGTTCGACTTCCGAGGCAATCCGCAGAGCGATCTTGCGGCACCACGAGTCGGTGTTCGGGGTCCCTGCCAGGACCCGGCGCGATCGCGTGAAGGTGTTGCAGCGCCTGTTCGAGCTGTTCGAGGGCCACGACGCCGAGGCCGAGCTTCGAGAATTGAAGCAGCAGGACAGCGGATTCTGATGCGGATTCACCTGGACACCGATTTCCTGGTCTACGCGATCGCCGCGGCTGGCCCCGAACGCTCCCGCCTCGTCCGACTGGCCGATTCCGCCGCGGAGATTCAGATCAGTGCCGTGGCCTGGTACGAGTTCTCGCGCGGGCCGCGCACGCCGGAGCAGCTGGCCGCGGCGCGTTCCTTTTTTTTTGAAGATGGCGTGGTCCCGTTCAGCGAGGAACTGGCCCGGTTGGCCGCCGAGGTCTTTCGGAGCCTCGGCTCTCCACGCCGCCGCGCGGCCGACATTGCGATAGGGGTTACGGCAGCGGAGATGGGGGCATTGCTGCTGACCCGCAACCGGCGGGACTTTGCCGGGATCCCACGCCTTCGGATCGAGTAGGGGAGGCCACGGACGTCAACTGCTGCGGGGACGCTGGATCTCTTGATCCAGAAGTCGCTGGAAGTTCCACCGGCGAACGCAGCCGGCCGGCGGCGGTGGGGGCGTGAAACGGCGCCGCTGCCTCTTCCCGGCGTGGTCCTGGTCAGCCAGGGCAAACGGCCGGAGGCGATCGAGGTCTGGAGGCAGATCCTGGACGACCCTGCCCCCAACTTCCCCCGCGACCAGCTGCTGGCCCGCCTGGGACAGGCCAGCGAGGAGGCCGGCCAGCCCGAGGCGGCGCTGGACTACTACCGCAAACTGGTCGCCGAGTTCCCCTCGCCCCGTGGAGCGCCGCATCGAATACCTGGAGGCGGTGCTGAGCTGGAGGCGCCTGAGGAGGCGCCGCACCGAGCCTGAGGTCCGCCGGCGCGGCGACGCGTTCAGCGCTGGGTGGTGGCCAGCGGCAGGCCGACCAGCGGAAGCCCGCTGCGGGTGCGGACCGCGACCACGGCCACCGACCCTCCCACCGCTTGCGCGAGCAGGCTGCCGCGGTAGCCCCCCTGCAGACCCTCGAACAGTTCGTCCAGGGAGCGAGCCAGGTGTTGACCTGCTCCGAGCTCGAACTCGGTGCTCATGGGCGCGAACAGCGCGGTGTCCCAGGGGATCAGCCGCAAGGTCACCGCGGCCGCCTCGCTGCCGGGGTTGACCAGGGCCAGGCCGTTGCCGACGCCGCCGGCCGCTTCGGCCAGGATCGGCGCGGAAGCCCCGGCGAAGGCTCGGGTCCCGAGCACGCCGGCCTCGTTGAGGATCTCCCCGCTCAGGGTTTGGACGCGAAAGGTCACGGTGCCCTCCACGGGAGCGTCAGAGGTCACCAGCGCGTACCCGGCCCGCGGCTGGTCGCCGGCCCCGGCGGTCGTGATGGTGCGGGCCCCGAAGGCCTCGATCGTGAAATCGAGGCCGGTGACGGCGCTGCCGTCCTGCAGCGGCATCGTCACAGGCTGTCCTTCAGAGTCGAAGAAGTCGAGGCGCCCGGAGGCCGTCCGGTTGCTCGGGTTGACCAGGGAGAGGACGCTCGCCAGGCGGGTGTCCCCACCGGCCGGTCCGTCGCCCAGCACGGTCTTGGGCGAGATCCCGACAGTGTAGGGATTGGATCCCAGCACCGGGTCGATGGCCCGCTCGTAGCCGGCGAGGATCGGAATCTGGGTATTGGTCCAGAAGCCGTCCCCCGTCTTGGTGGCCGAGACGTAGTTCCTCCACTTCCGGAAGGGGGTACCCATCGGGTCCATGTCGTCGGGGTCGCTCCAGAACTTCATATAGGCGAGCACGGTGTGATAGAGAGTCGTGCCGCCCACGTCGAGGTCGATGACCGTCATCGTCGTCTCGCAATCGGGATCGGGGTCGGCCCCGGCCGAGACGGTGTACGCCTCGCCTCCGGAACTGCCGTAATCGAACCCCTTCCCTTCTTGCCCCGCTTGCCCCCGGCCGTCACCTCGGTGCCGGGCAGGATGTCGGGCACGAAGCCCAGGTGTCACTGGGTGGTGGATTGAAAGGTGGTGTAGTTGGCGGAGGCGTTGGCCGCCGCCACGATGCGCTCGAACAGTTCGGGGTCCGCCTCGACCTCGCCGGCGCTTTGCAGAGCTTACAGCGCGGGGACGAGGAGGATGGCGACGAGAGCGAGAAAACCGGTTTTCCGTGGTCTACGAAACATGCTGACCTCCTTCGGTTCTTCCTCGGATTCCCCTCGGCCGGGCAACCTCCCGGCTCGCTCCCCCTCGGGGAACATCGTGACCGTGGGGCAGGACCGGCGGCAATGAGGGAAAGACCTCAAAACTCGGGTAGAATTTTCCCAAAAAATGAAATGAGCGTGGCTCCTTGACAGGCTGCGCCTTGCGCTGTCATACTTTCTCCCCTAGAAATCAAAGGGGAAGACTATGAACCGCGAACACCAACTGCTGCGGGGCACGC
>JBFGHG010000519.1:0-3695 GCA_041578395.1 Acidobacteriota bacterium | reverse complement strand
GACAGCGGACACGGAACGGGGGAAGGAACTGCTGGTAGAAATCGGCTGCACCAGATGCCACATCCCCAACCTGACGGTGAACCAGGACCGGCGCGTGGCGGACGTAGAGACGGTGTTCGACCCGGTCAACGGCGTCTTCAACCGGCTCTTCGCCACCGCCACGGGCCTCTTTCACGAAGTCGTGGACAATCCGTCGCTGCCCCCGCTGCGGGTGCCCAACGGGGATCCATTCGTGGTCCGCAATTTCTTCGCCGATTTGAAGCGGCACGACCTGGGGCCCGCCTTCTGGGAGCGCAACTTCGACGGGACCATCACCAGGGAACTGATGACCGAGCCGCTGTGGGGCGTGGGCAGCACGGCGCCCTACGGCCATGACGGCCGCAGCATCAACCTGACCGAGGTCATCCTGCGCCACGGCGGAGAGGCGCAGGCTTCGCGTGACGCCTTCGCGGCCCTCAACGCCAACCAGCGCAGACGCATCCTGGCGTTCTTGAACAGCCTGGTGCTGTTCGGCCCGCCCGACACGGCGTCGAACCTGAATCCGGGCGACCCCAACAACCCGGATTTCCCCCAGCGAGGCCACGGCAGCATCGATCTGACTCCGCTGTTCCTCAACCCTGCCATCATCGAATGACCGTCTGACGGTCGAACCGACCCCGGGGTCCGGCCGGGCCCCGGGAAATTCCCGCCATTGGACGCCATCCGGACGCTGTCGTCCCTTTTCGTTCGTCGGAATCCCGATCGCCGTGGTCTGCTGGGAGTGAGGAGGAAGGACCATGCGAGCGAAAGCGAAGCGGGGGCGCATTTACTGGGTGAGCCGCGGCATCGTCGTCGCGGTGGTGGCAGGGGCGCTGGGGACGCTGCTGTGGCGGCCCGACGGCTGGCTGCTCGCGACGCTGGACGTCCTGCTCCGCGCCTACCTGATGTTCCTGGGCACGGTGATGGCCCACGAAGGCGTGCACGGGCACCTGGGACGGACCCGGGCGGCCAACTTCGGGTGGGGACGCCTGGCGCTGCTGCCCACCATGGTCCCCTTCACGAACTTCCGCAAGACGCATCACCTGCACCACGCCCACACCAACGACCCCGACCAGGACCCGGACCACTTCATGAACTGCCGCCGCCTCTGGGAAGTCCCGCTGCGGGCGCTGGCCATGCCCCACCAGTGGTTCTTCTGGCTGCGCCGGCGCGGGCGCATGCCCCGCTCCGACGTGGCCGAACTGGCGCTGAACTACGCCGGCATCTTCGCCGTCTACGGACTGCTCCTCTGGCAGCTGGGCTGGACGCGCCTGCTGGCCGGGATGGCGCCTCCTCTGGTGCTGGTCTCGGTGCTGCTCTGGTACCCCTTCGCGCTGAAGACCCACGAGGGCTTCTCCACGGGATCGGCCGAGGCCCGCTCTCACGACTACTTCGGCGCGCCGATGTACTGGCTCTCGCTGGGGCTCTCCGTGCACCGCGTGCACCACCAGCGTCCCGGGCTGTCCTGGGTCGAGTTGCGTCGACACGTGCAGGAGCCGCCCGGCCGAGGCTTGCTCCGCTGGGTGCGGCGTGACGTCCGGACCGAAAAAGAGGTGGCCTCGTGAGACCCGGGGAACGGCTCAGCCTGCTGGACCGCATGTTTCTGCTGAGCGAGGGCCCCGGTCAGCCGATGGACTTCGCGGTGATCCTGCGGCTGGCTCCGGCACTCGGCGAGCCATGGCTCCGCCGCGGAGCGCGGAAGGCCCGCCGCGTCTTCTTTCGCTCCAACCGGCGGCTGACGCGCCACGGGTGGACCGCGGCCAACCGCGACGAGCTGCCGCTCCGCACTTCCAGGCCCCCCCGGGACCTCGTGCGGGAACCGCTGGGGACGGCGGCGGTCCGCCAGTGGCTGCTCGAGGACGGCACGCTGCTCACCCGCTTTCACCACGCCGCCTGCGACGGCGCCGGCGCCGCCCGCTGGCTGGCGGTGGCTCTGGGAAGATGCAGCGAAGCGGACGATCGGCTCCGCCTTCACCGGCGTCCCCTCTCCTTCGCCGCCTGGAGCTTCTCCGCTTCGACTCCCCTCTGGAGCCGGAGCGGAACCGGAGGCCTCCGGGCCTGGCGGGCGTTTCCAGTTCCGACGCCCGGCCTGCCGGGCCTGCACCCCCGTCACGTCCTGGCCGCGGCCTACCTGGAAGCCCTCCACGACTGGAACCTGCTGCACGGGCGTCCCGGCCGGGTGGGACTCTGGGTCCCCGTCGACCTGCGGCGCGGGCCGGGGGGATTCGGCAACGGCACCTCGCGCGTCCGCGTGCACCGCGTCTGGCCCGGCGCCACCCCTGCCGAGCAGCGCGCGCGCCGGCTCAGGTCGCAGATGCGAAGCGCCCTGCGGCGGGGCGAATGGGCGCTGCCGCCCGAGGGTTGGACGCGCTTGCCCCGATGGAGTCTGAGGCTCCTGCTGCGCGCGCTGGAATCGCGGCCGGGCGTGGACTGGGGCAGCAGCGCCTTCTCGTTTCTGGACGGCCGGTCGCTGGGCCCCGGAATCCAGGCCGTGGAGTGCGTGGCGCCCCTGCACCGGGCCCATCCCATTGCGCTGCAGTGCGTCCGGCTGCGAGACGCCACCTGGTGCACGCTGACCCACGATTCCGCCCGGCTGCGAGAGGAGGATGTCAGATGTTTGCAGGGCATGTTCGAGCAGAGGCTGCGGGAGACGCAGCCACCACGTTGCGCCCGGACGCGATCCTGTGGCGGGTGGCCGAGGCATTCAACGACGGCCTGCGCGCCGTCATCTCCGTCGCCATCCGGGCCGCGGGAGGACCGCTGGAACTGGCCCACCGCTTCCGTCTCCTGATCTACCCGTGGACTCGGAGACGGCTGCAGCGGAAGTTGAAGATCCACAGTCGGACGCCGATCACCCGCCGGCCCACCGTGGCCCCGTCGAAAGGCTCCCAGCCGGCCACGACCTCGGGCACCGCCGGCCGGCCCAAGACCGTCCCCGTCAGTCCCCGGCGCCTGCGTTCCCTGCGCTGGACCTTCGTGGAGGTCTTCGCACGTTGCGTCCGGGCGTTCGGCCTGCGCCGCACCAGCCTCTACGTGTTCGGCTCGCACCGCCCCGACGGCTCCCTGACTTCACTGCTCCTGCAGGAGAAGGGCACTCCCCCCTTTCTGTCGGCGCTGCAGGCGCCCTATCGCCTGGAATCGCACCCCACCGCCCGCCGGCTGGCCGAGCGCTACGGCCTGACGGCCTTGCGCCTCTGGATGCTGGCCCTGTCCAACCCCGGGGTGCTGTACGCCACCAACCCCTCCACTCTGGCTGCACTGTTCGAGCGGCTGGAAACGGAGTGGAGCCGGGCGAGCCGCCTGGTGCGGGATTTCGTGGGGGGACGCCCGGACCTGCCCGCGGGCACCCGGGGGCTGGCGCTGCGGCTCTGTTCGCGGGGGAGCGTCCGGCGGCTGGAACGAATCGCGTCCTGCCCGGGGCCTCTCTTCGTCTCCGAGTACCTGCCGGGCACGCGCGCCTACGTCTGCTGGACGGGCGGCTACGTGGAGCCCATCCTGCGCCGGCTCGAGGGGCTGGTCCCCTCCCGCTGGCGGCGAATCCCCATGTATTCGATGTCCACCGAGTCGTCGGAGACGGTCTCCCACTTCGAGGGCGGAGGCGCTCGCTTCCTGCCGCTGGGACCGGGCATCCTGTACGAGTTCCTGGCCGAGGGCGAACCGGACGAGCCGCAAGGGCT
>JBFGHG010000518.1:0-3697 GCA_041578395.1 Acidobacteriota bacterium | reverse complement strand
CTTCCGGTTCGGCGGAGGGCTGGCAGGCAATGTGAAAGACGAGCAAGGCGCCTGCCCAGACGGCGCACGGCGGGGTCGGCATGGCTCCTCCACTGCATCGAGGATCGATGCGGACGGAAGCTTGGCGATGAAACCTGCCGCCGAGAGTAGCAGGCGCCCTGCAGGGAGTCAAAAAGATCGGGAGTCAGCGAATACCCCGGCCGCGCACCCGGTGGGTGGCTCAGCCGGTGGCCTCGGCCTGCTGTTGCGAGGCGACCCGCTCCACCTCCGACCAGACCCGCAGCAGGTTGCCGCCGCAGATCTTCTCGATCTCTTCCTCGCTGTACCCCCGCTTCAGCATCTCGTAGATCAGGTTGGGGTACTGCGAGACGTCCTTCAAGCCGGTCGGCAGCGAATCGCCCACCCCGTCGAAGTCCGATCCGAAGCCCACGTAGTCGGCGCCCGCCAGTTCCCGCACGTGGTCGATGTGGTCGACCACGTCGGACACGTCGGCGAAGGGCAGGGGGTTCTCCTCGCGGTAGCGGCGGACGAACTCGCGCGCCTCCGGGGAGTCGCGTTCCAAACCGCGGGTGGTCAGATGCGACTGCAGCACGTCCTGCATCCTGCGCGTCGCCTGGCGGTACTCCTCTTTGATGAACGACGAGCCCCAGGCGATCTGGATCACTCCCCCCTTGTCCGCCAGCTGCCGGATCATCTCGTCGCTCATGTTGCGTTCCCAGCCGGGCGTGAAGTGGCGGCAGGAGGAGTGCGAGGCGATCGGCGGCGCCTCGCTCAGTTCGATGACGTCGGCGAAGGCCTCGTCGGTGACGTGTGAGACGTCGATCATGATGCCCAGCCGGTTCATCTCCGCCACCACCTGCTCACCGAAGGGGCTCAGTCCATTCCACTTGCGCTCCTCGTCGTAGGAGGAGTCCGAGATGTGGTTGACCCGTGAATGGGTCAGCGTGATGTAGCGGATGCCCCGCCGGTGGAAGTGTTCCAGGTTTTCCAGCCGGCCCTGGACCGGGGCGCCGTTTTCCATGCCCATGGGGAGCGACACCACCCCCCTGGCGAAGTTGGCGCGCACGTCCGCCACGCTGTGGGCCAGCGCGAACTTGTCGGGCCAGTCGGCGGCGAACTTCTCCACCATGTCGATCAGTTCGTCGGCCAGCCCCTTGGCCCGGCCGTCCTGGTAGCTGGCGGGGACGTAGATCGACATGAAGGCCGCGTCCAGCCCCCCCTGCCGAGCACGGGGGTAGTCGAAGTCGCCGCTCTCGGTCCGCTGCGAGATGTCCTGCAAGCCGTCGCGCAGGCGGTCCGGCACGTCGATGTGGGTGTCGACGATGAGGAAGCGGCGGGCCAGTTCGTCCGCCCTCGCCCGCAGCTGCTCCTCGCCGGCGGATTCCTTGGGCTCAGGCGCGGGCTCCGCACCGCCGCACGCCAGCACGCCCACCACCACCAGCACCAGCGCCAGCACACAGAGTAGTCTTCGCATTCGTCCCTCCGGGGTCTCGATCGGGAATCCAACTCCCGCCTGGATTTTTTCGGAATTGCGCCGCTGCGACCCCGCTCGAAAGTATCCAAGTCGGAGGTCGAGTGCAAGCGGGTATACTCCCGGGCGTGACGTGGTTGGTGGCGAGCGTACTGATTCTGGGCCTGGGCCCGGCGCTGTACCGGCTGGCCCGGCAGCGCCCGGCCTGGCTGTCGGCGCTGGACGGGTTCCTGCTGGTGGCCATCTGCGGGCTGGTGCTGCTGGACGTGCTGCCCGAGACGCTGGAGCAGAGCGGCTGGCTCGCGATCCTGTTCGTGCTGGCCGGCTTTCTGGGACCGAGCCTGGTGGAGCACTGGTTCCACCGCCTGGCGGGACCGGCGCACCGCCTGGCCATCCTGCTGGCCCTGCTCAGCCTCGTCCTGCACGCCCTGGTGGACGGTGCGGCGCTGGTGGCCTCCTCGGGGGAGCCGGCGCACGGCCTGCGAAGCCTCCCGCTGGCAGTGGTGCTGCACCGCATCCCGGTGGGGCTGGCCATCTGGTGGCTGCTCCGGCCGCGGGAAGGAACGCGCGCCGCCCTGGCGGTCCTGGGCCTGATCGCCCTTTCGACCGCGGCGGGGTTCTTCTTCGTCGACACGGTGCTGGCCGGGACCTCCGGCTCCGCCCTGGGGCTCTTCCAGGCACTGGTGGCGGGTTCGCTGATGCACGTCGTGGTGCACCGGACCGATCTGCGCGGGCCCGCCCCGGCCGACCGCCGGCTCCAGAACCGGCTGGGAGCCTTCGGGGCGCTGGCGGGCGGACTGCTGCTGGTCTGGGTACTGCCCGAGGCCGGCACCGGCTCGGACGGCGGGACAGCCAGAGTGGCGGCCAACTTCTGGAGGCTGACGGCCGAAAGCGCCCCCCCCTTGCTGCTGGCGTACCTGATGGCGGGCCTGATCAGCACTTTCCTGCCGCAAGCCTCGGTGCGCTGGATGAGCCGGGGCGACGCGGTCAGCCAGTCGCTGAAGGGGATGGCGGTGGGACTGCCGCTGCCCGTCTGCAGCTGCGGCGTGGTGCCGCTGTTTCGCTCGCTCAGCCGGAGGGGAGCACCGGCGGCGGCGGCGGTCGCCTTCCTGATCTCCACGCCGGAACTGAGCCTGGACGCCGTGCTGCTGTCGTTTCCGCTGCTGGGAACCGAGATCGCCGTGGCCCGGCTGCTGGCGGCCGCCGCGGTGGCCATGCTGGTGGGGCTGGCCGTCGGCATCCTGGCCCGGCGCACCGCCAAATCAGAGCCCGCCCCGGAGCTGCCCCTGCACGAGCCGTCCAACGAGTCCACGGGGCAGCGGGTGCGCCGCGGCCTGAAGCTGGGCCTGGAGGAGACGGTCGATCACACCGCTCCCTGGATCCTGGCCGGCCTGCTGATCGCCGCGCTGGCCGAGCCGCTGCTCTCCCCGCAGTGGCTGGCCCGGCTGCCCGGGGTCCTCGAGGTGCCGCTGTTCGCCGCCATGGGCATTCCCATGTACGTGTGCGCCTCGGGGGCCACACCGCTGGTGGCGGTGCTGCTGCTGAAAGGGCTCTCGCCGGGGGCCGCCATCGCTTTTTTGCTGACCGGCCCCGCCACCAACGTGAGTACCTTCGGGGTGGTCTCCGAGACGCTGGGACGGCGCACCGCCCTGGTCTTCGGCGTCTGCACGGCGGCTCTGGCGGTGGGCCTGGGCTATCTGGTCAACGCGCTGTCGCTGGAGGCGGTTCCGCTTGCCCTGGGGGCGGAGGCGGCGGCCGGGGCCGGCCCCGTGCAACTGGTTTCGGCCGTGCTGCTGGGGGTGCTGTTCGGACTCTCGTTCTGGCGCCGGGGCCCCCGCGACTTCCTGACCGAGCTGGGGCTGCCCGACGCCGGCACTCACCAGCACGCCTGAAGGGGCAGGATCGAGGCGCAATGGCCATGGACATGCTCGCGACGGTTCACAGGCTGTGGGAACATGCCGTGTGGGCCGACACGGCCCTGCTGCGGGCCGTGACGTCGGCCGGCCGGCCGGTTCCCGAGGCGCTCCGCGAATTGGCGCACGTCATCGGCACCGAGGAGACCTGGCTGGCCCGGCTCGAGCAGCGGACACCGCGAGCGGCCGTCTGGCCCGAGGTCACGGCGCGGGAGGCGGAGACTCTGGCGGCGCGCACTCATCAGGCCTACGGGACCTACCTGGCCGGACTCCGGGAGGAGGACCTGCCCGGCTCCGTCCCCTATACCAACAG
>JBFGHG010000517.1:0-3708 GCA_041578395.1 Acidobacteriota bacterium | reverse complement strand
GCCCCTTCTTTCAGCTGCTGGTGGCGGATCGGGGCGCGGACCGGGTGGTTCACTTCACGCCGGTGCTCTCCTCCAGCGGCCTCTTCGTGCGTTCTCCCGGCGTGCGCGACGCCGTGGCGCTCCCCGCCGGTCATCCGCTGGGCGGCGGGGCCGGGGTGCTGCTGGCGGAACTCGAGGACGGCGCCGGGCAGGTCGCGCGGCTGGAGCATCCCCTCCTCGAGGCCGATGCGACCAATCCTTCCGCCGTATCGGACCCGCCAGAGCCGCAGCCGGCCGGCGTCTCGTACCTCCCCGTCGTGGCGGACGGGCAGGAGGCCGGATTGGAGCCAGTCCGGTTCGA
Organism: Acidobacteriota bacterium; assembly: GCA_041578395.1. Classification (GTDB taxonomy): domain Bacteria; phylum Acidobacteriota; class UBA6911; order RPQK01; family JANQFM01; genus JBFGHG01. Next base: position 3,368 of record JBFGHG010000517.1, on the reverse strand, counting down.
GACCACCCTCACGTTCTACAACCCCGGCGAGTCCACCAGCACGGCCACCATCGACCTGCTGGGCGAAGCCGGCGATCCGCTGGTACTCGAATTCGACGAGGAGCCCCAGACGTCGCTGGCCGTCGAAACCCAGCCGGGGGAGCTGGTGCGGGCCACGACGACCGACGCCGAGGGTCCGCGTGACATCGGATATGGTCGGCTGACCGTGGATCAGGGCACCCTGCTGGTCGAGTCGATCCTGCGGTTCGAGGACGTGTCCGGGGAGATCGGCTCCAACTGCGAGCTGAGCATGGCGCCCCAGCCGCCGACCAGCGATCCCTTGCGTCACACTTTCGCCGTCCCGCCCGAAGGAGACGGCGGGGAGGGGAGCGTCGCGCTCGTGCTGGTCGTGCTCAACCCCGAGCAGACGCAGTCCGCCGGGGTGCGGGCCCGACTGCTGGATGGGCCCGAGGTGGCCGGCACCGAGGAGTTCCTGCTCGAACCCGGGCAGTGGAGGATGTTTTCCGCCCAGCAGGGGGATCTGTTTCCCGAAGTGACGATCGCGTCCGGGAGCGGGACCTTGACGGTGGAGGCCGACCGCCCCATCGTCTCGGCGCTGCTGCTGCTGGACAGCTGTCCCGCCGGCCGGGTCGTGACCCCCGCGACGCCCTGACCCGGCAGGCCACGGTTCGGTGACAAGGTACGCTGGCGCGGCCTTCCCGGGCCTCGATTCTCCTCCGGGCATACGGGCAGGGACGCCCGTGCCACGCCCTCAGGAACCGCCCGTGCGCGCCACCAGCTGGCAGGGCGTGAGGTGGGACAGGTTCCAGATCGCCCCGCGCGGTGCGCCCGGGCCGGTTTTGGCCGGATCGCCGCGCACGGCCGAGGTCACCCGGCCGTGGAACGGCTGCAGGCGGTAGTTCGCTCCGTATCCGCCGTTGTTGTCGTAGTAGAAGGTTCCGTCGGACCCTTGCGCCCGGATGACGAACTCGCGGGGGAACTCGGTCTGGGAAGCCAGGGAGACCGAGTACAACTCCATTCCGCCCACTGTGGACACGCGCTCCAGGTCGGCCTGGACGTCCCAGGCCGACCCCGAGTGGGTCCCATAGAGTGTCACCCGCCGGGGCCCGATGCTGGTGGCCGCGGCCGCCCAGACGTTGAGGAAGTCGGTGTCGAACCGCCCCGACACGGGCGCGCCCCAGTTGCAGTCCAGGGCCGCCAGGACGACCGGCGGATTGCTGCGCAGGGACTTCAGAATATCGGTCACGTCCTGCTGATCGAGTGTGAACAACTGCATGGCGGCACGCTACACAGGTAGCGGCCGGATGGTCAAGTGATTCTCTGGGCGCCTTCAGCCCCCGGGCTTGCAGGGGGTCGATTCCGATCGCGATTGCGATTAGGATTACGGAGGTTCGTTCTGGGGCATTGATTCGAGAGTTGGAGGAGGATGACGATCGTCCAGGACAGGGAAGCGCTCGTGGTGTCTCGGCTTCCGTTCGGGGAGCTGGCGGACTGGGCGGGCGGTGAAGACACACGGGATGCGCACCGGCTCGCGGCGCGGATCGAGGAGAAGCTGGCGGAGCTGCGCCAGCTGGAAGGTTGGCTCACGATCGAGCAGCTGGTTTCCGTGGCCCGCCCCGCCCCGGACGGGACCTACCGCCGGGTGGAGCTGGACGAGGCGGGATGCCGGCCCGTGGTGGAGCAGAGCCGCGCCGAGCTGGAGGAGTACATCCGCCAGGGCAAGCGGGTGTACGGGGTCAACACAGGGTACGGCGTCTTCCGCCACCGGTCGCTCGAACCGGGAGACGAGCACAAACCCTCCGCCAACGTGCTCTACTCCCACGCCGCGGGAGTGGGGCGCCCGCTGCCGGTGGAAGTGGTGCGGGCGATGATGCTGCTCCGGTTGCGCACCTTCGCGCAGGGCAACTCGGCGGTGCGCTGGGCCGTGCTGGAGACCCTGCGGGACATGCTCAACGGCGGGGTCGTCCCCTTCGTCCCGGAGAAGGGAAGCGTGGGGTGCTCCGGGGACCTCTGTCCCCTGGCTCATCTCTTCCTGGTCATGGTCGGGGCCGGGCGCGCCTGGGTGCTGCAGACCGACCTGGACGCGGGGGATTCCTGGGACGACGACACGGAAAGGCGCCAGACCTGGTGGCGCGGCGGCGAGGACCGCACCCGCGTCTGGCGGGACGATCCCCGGGTGCTGCTGTCGGGCGTGGAAGCCATGCAACTGGCCGGCGTCCCCACGCTCGAGCTGGAGTCCAAAGAGGGGCTGGCGGTCACCAACGGCGCCAGTTTCTCCACCGCCGTCCTGGCGCTGGGGGTCCACGACGCGGAACTGCTCTACCACAGCGCCAACCTGAGCGGCTCGCTCACCCACCAGGCGGTCAGCGGCCATACCCGCGCCTTCGAGGCCTGCGTCAACGCCGTCCGTCCCCATCCCGGCCAGGTGATGACCGGGCTCGAGCTGATGGATCTGCTGGAAGGGAGCACGCTGGTCAACCGCTGCGCCCTGATCGAGGACGCGCAGGACGACTACAGCGTTCGCTCCATGGCTCCGGTGCACGGGGCCGCCTGGGACGCCGTGCGCCAGGCGCGCCGCGTGGCCGAGGTCGAGTCCAACTCGGTCACCGACAACCCGTTGTTCTTCGGCTCTCTCAGGCCCCGTCCCCGGTTTCGTCACGACCATCGCGAGGGCCAGCTGCCCGAGGTGACGGAAAAGACCTTCGGAACCTACCACTGCTCGGCGGCCAACTTCCACGGCGAGCCGATCGCCCTCTCGCTCGACTTTCTGAAGATCGCCCTGGCGGAGCTGGCCGGCATCGCGGAACGCCGGATTCAGCTGCTGCTGGACGGCCACCACAACCGCGGACTGCCCGCCAATCTCGCGCTGGGCGCGCAGGGACTGCATTCCGGCTTCATGCTGATGCAGTACACAGCAGCGGCGCTGGTGTCCGAAAACAAGGTGCTGTGCCACCCGTCGTCGGTCGATTCCATCCCCACCTCTTCCAACGCCGAAGACCATGTGTCCATGGCGGCGGGTGCCGCCCGGCACCTGCGCCAGGTGCTGCACAACGTGGCTCGGGTGCTGGCCGTGGAGACCATCTGCGGACTGCAGGCGCTGGACGTCCGCACCCGTCTGGCCGCAGAGCTGGTCCGTCAACGCATGCGGCAGGATCCGGAAGGGGGCGACCCCGCCGACCCGCGGGACGTCGGCTGGTTCCTTCACCGCACCGGCGGCCGCCATGCCCTGATGCTGTTTCCCGAATGGGCCCGCTGGAGGTTGAGGTTGCCGAACCCCGAGGCGGCCGGCGAAATGCTGCCCGACGGCTGCCTGACCCACGCCCAGGTGCCCGCCGACCGCGACTGGCTCGACACTCGAACGCTGGCCG
>JBFGHG010000516.1:0-3708 GCA_041578395.1 Acidobacteriota bacterium | reverse complement strand
TGGGGGCCATCAACCTGGGCAGCCTGGTCTTCACCCGCCGCGACGGCCCCTTCGACTGGTTCGTCAGCGCCAACTACCAGCGCTCCGACCCGGAGAACGTGACCACCCCCTTCGGCGGACTCTTCTCCGACCCGTTCGAGACGCCGGAAGCCCGCAACGGGGCGATGTTCTACGTGGGCGCCCGCTGGACCGACCCGAGCGAGAAGACCAAGCTGGGCTTCGAGTTCAACCGCGGGTCCAAGTACTGGTTCAACTTCGCGCTGGCCGAGGACGACATCGTGGCCCCCAAGACGGCCACCCGCGGCAACGTGTACGAGACCTACCTGACCCACCGCCTGCGCAGCCGGTTCCTGTTCAAGGTCGACTACATCCACTACGACTACGACTACTCCGGCTCGGGCTGGCACCTGGGCGCGCCCAAGCGGCTGGACTCCATGCCGCTGCTGGGATTCCCCACCTACGACCGGGTCAACAAGGTGGGTCTGTCGCTGATCGCGCGCTTCTGAGCGCGGAAAAGAGGGGAGGCGCCGGGACCGGTTCCGGCGCCTCCCCTGCAACTCGGGAGGTTTCGATGAGACGCCTGATCGTGTTCGCCTGCCTTGCGCTCGGCGCTCCGGCGGCTTCCGCCCAGGACTACACCCACAAGGAGTACTTCGAGCACTACGAAGGCACCCAGACCTGCCTCACCTGCCACCGGGAAGAGGCGGAGCAGTTCTTCTATTCCCAGCACTACCAGTGGCGGGCCGATTCCTCCCACGTGGCCGGCGCCGGCGGCCGGCAGCTGGGGAAGATGGAGACGATCAACGACTTCTGCACCAATCCCAAGGCCAACTGGATCGGCGTCGTCCGCAACTCGCGCGGCGAGGTCCTGGCCAAGGGGTGCTCGGGATGCCACGCCGGCTTCGGACAGCTCCCCTCCGCTCAGATCAGCCCCGAGCAGCTCCGCAACGTCGACTGCCTGATCTGCCACGCCTCCGGCTACCGCAAGGACCTCTACCCGACCGAAGAGGGGGGCTGGCAGTGGCGCCCCATCCTGTGGAAGAACCAGGCGGGGCTGGACAGCGTCTCCAAGCGCATCTCCCTGCCCAACCGCACCATGTGCCTGCGCTGCCACGCCAACTCGGGGGGCGGGCCCAACTACAAGCGGGGCGACCTGGAGTACGCCCTGAAGGACCCCTCCGAAGACTTCGACGTCCACATGGCCTCCGAAGGGCTGGACATGCAGTGCGTCGACTGCCACGCCGGGTCCGATCACCGGGTGCGCGGGCGGGGCACCGACCTGGCCGGCAGCGACCTCCCGGGACAGCCGCTCAGCTGCGACGAAGCCGGCTGCCACGGCGGACGGCCCCACCCGGCCGAGGTCTTGAACCGGCATGACCGGGTCTACTGCACGGTCTGCCACCTGCCCTCCTTCGCCAAAGAGGATGCGACGGACATGCGCCGCGACTGGTCCACGCCCGTCTACGACCCGGACCGCGACAAGTACTCGGCCACCATCGAGCTGGAGCGGAACGTGGCGCCCGTAGTGGCCTGGTACAACGGCAAGATCCAGGCCCAGCTGCCGGGCGAGCCCATCCAGCGCCGTCCCGACGGTACCGTCGGCATGGTGCTGCCACAGGGCTCCCGGGCGGACCCCGAGGCCCGCCTGTTCGCCTTCAAGCTGCACCGGGGACGGCTGCCGGTGCTGACCGATTCCGGCTGGATCGTCCCGATCGTGGTGGAGGAGTTCTACGCCGACGGCGACATCGACCGCGCCGTCCGCAACGCCGCCCGCCAGATGTACGGCCTGACCGACGCCGACTACACCTGGGTGGACACGGTCCGCTACATGGGCGTCTTCCACGAGGTTCCGCCGGCTTCGCAGGCGCTGGGGTGCCTGGACTGCCACGGCCCGGCCGGGCGCATTCGCTGGCGCGAGCTGGGATACGAAGAGGGCGATCCGATCCTGAAGTGAACCGAAGGCCCTCCTGCCTGGAGGGCCTTTCGCCTGCTGGTCCTCCGCTTCCCTTGCGCGGCTCAGTCGGCGGGAAGCGGAGCGGCGGCCGATTCCTCCGAGGATTCCGCCGAACGGCGCGAGAAGAAGCCGTCCTCCGAGAGCCGGGCCGTTCCCATCAGGATCGCGCCGGAAGCGAGCGCCCACAGCAGCAGGGTGACCGAGACGTAAAACGGTCCGTAAATCTCCTGCACGGACCCGAACGGAACCAGGGCGCGGAAGATCAGGTTGCCGACCCACCAGAGCAAACCCGCGAACAGCGATTCGAGAGCCACCTGCTTCACCCGCCGCTTGCGGTGGGGCAGGAAGTAGAGGACCAGAAAGACGAAGAGGAAGGTCAGTGCCGCCCCCATCGCCACCAGCGCCGCCTGTTCGAGCCAGAGGCGGCTCTGCGCCGTCACGGCGAACCACTCCCGGGCCACGATCTGGAAACCGCGAAACGCCGCCATGAAGGCGAACGCCACCAGCCCGAACAGCAAGGTCAGCCCCGTCCCCAGCAGCTGGCTGCGCGAGAACTGCCGGAACCTGGGGACCCGGTAGGCCGAATCGAGGCTGGCCTCGAGGCTGAAGAAGAAGGCCGACACCGACCACGCCAGGATCAGGAACGAAATCACCTGCATGCGGGCCACGCTGCGGGTCTGGATCTCCAGGTTGCGGATGATGAACTCCTGCGAGATCGGGAAGAAGTGATAGAAGGCGCTGAAGATCGTCTCCCGCAGTTCCGTCCAGTCCAGGTAGGCGGCCAGCGTCAGCAGCAGCACGATGAAGGGAAAGATCGAGACCAGGAAACTGAAGGCCACCGAGGAGAGCAGGATGGTCGCTTCCCTCCCCCCCAGGTAGGCCAGCGTCCGGCCCAGGATTCGGGTCCGCCGCCAGGGGAGCTCACTGGACTGCGGCCCGCCGTTTTCGCTCATCGAGTCGAGTGTATCGCACCGCTGCACTGTCGAACCCCGCGGAGTTCACAGTCGGATTCGTAGCAGAACGCGTCAGGCCATTCGCCAAAAAAAAGTGGCAGAAGAGGGCCTCGACGCGGGTGAGTTGCGTGAGCGGGGCCTGAATCGACTTGCGGACTCACGAGCGAAGCACGATGGCCGAGCGCCCTGGCTTCGGATCTCCGAAACCTGATTGGCACCCCTCGCCGTTGGGCGATACAATCGACCCCGGGAACTGGTCATTGGGCGAGGATGACGGTGCAAGACCGGGCATTGGCCAGTCGAATTGTCTGTCGAACCTTCCAGGGGAGTGAAACTACCATGCATCTGACCACCAAGCCGGCCCCTGTCGCCGTGTCGTTCCTGTTGTTCGCCCTGCTGCCGGCCTTCGCGCAGGCGCAGCGGGCCGACCCGATGATCACGCGCGACAACCAGAAATGCGTCGAATGCCACCGCCGCAACTCGCCGGCCCTGGTGATGGAATGGGAGTACTCGCACCACGCCGGCGACGGGGTGGGCTGCCTGGACTGCCACATCGCCGAGCAGGGGGAGCCGGACGCCTGGCTGCACGAGGGGGAATACGTTTCGGCCCTGGTCACGCCCAAGGACTGCGCGCAGTGCCACGAGAAGGAGTACAACGAGTTCTCCCACAGCCACCACGCCCGCGCCGGCGAGATCCTGGCCAGCCTGGACAACGTGCTGGCCGAGAAGGCCGCCGGCATGCCCGGCAACATCGCCGACGCCGTCAACGGCTGCTGGCAGTGCCACGGCAGCATCATCCGC
>JBFGHG010000515.1:0-3709 GCA_041578395.1 Acidobacteriota bacterium | reverse complement strand
GGCGGAGGCCAAAGCGTCGAACAGGACGGCGGCCGGGTCGGCGCCGCTGGACTGTTTGACGATCTCGGTGCCGGTGCGCTGGGCCCAGATCTCCAGCTGCTCCACGGCGGCGGCGCGTAAGGTGTCCGAGGCGCAGATCAGGACCTGGCGCTTCTCTTTCGAGTACAGCCTGGCCAGCTTGCCGATGGTGGTGGTCTTGCCGACCCCGTTGACCCCCACGACGAGCACCACCCAGGGCTGGCCCGCAGCCGGCTCGGCCGGCTGGGAGGAGGACGACTGCAGGATCTCGAGCAGTTCGCGGCGCAGGATTCGGCGCACCTCGAACGAGGTCAAGGCCTTTTGCCGGGCGGATTCCTTGCGGATCTGGTCCACGATCTCGAGGGTCGTGTCCACACCGATGTCCGCGCCGATCAGGATACTCTCCAGCTCCTCGAGCTGCTCTTCGGTGATGCGCTCGCGCGAGGTCCCGATCACCCGGTCGATCTGGTCGCCCAGGTCCTGCTTGGTGATCTTCAGGGCCTCGCCCAGCCGCTTGAAATAGCCCGGCTGTTCCCGGTAATTGAATATGCTCATGTCGTCTTTTCAGCGGCCAGGAGGCCGGCCAGTTCCGCCGTCAGTATGGCACAAAGTTCCGCTGGAGCCGGCGGCTCGACACCCTCCAGGAGCAGGGACGTGGCCGGCGTTCCACCTTGCCGCAACTCGAACTCCCGATGTCTCAAATTGACCCCGATCCCAATGATGGCCCACTCCACCTTCGATGCGCGCGAGGCCAGCTCCACCAGCACCCCGCAGATCTTGCGCCCCCCCGCCAGCACGTCGTTGGGCTCCTTGACCTCGAGCGCCAGCCGCCCGGCGCCGGGGACTCGAGCGAGCGCCCTCACCACGGCGCCCGTCGCGACGCGGTTCAGGTAGACCGATTCCTCGACGCTGCAGTCTGGGTACAGCAGGTAAGACACGTACAAGCCCTGGCCCGCGGGCGAATCCCACGCGCGTCCGTGCCGCCCCTTGCCCCTTTTCTGATACAGCGCGAGTGCCACGCTGGGCCGCCCCAGCGAGCGGAACCGCTTCAGGAAATCGTTCGTGGAATCGACCCGGCGCAGGTGGTGAAAGACCTCGAACAAGACGTCACCCGTCCACCGGCCCGACGAGCAGGCTGATGTCTCGCGCCCGAACCGAATGCGTCAGCCCCCCCATGGAAAGGAAGTCGGCGCCGGTTTCGGCATAAGCCACCAGCGTCTGCTCGTTCAGGTTTCCCGAGACTTCCAGCAGGCATCGCCCGTCCGCGACCGCCACCGCCTGGCGGACCTCCTCGACGCTCATGTTGTCCAGCATCACGACGTCCGCGCCGGCCGCCAGCGCCTGCTCCAATTCGCTCGAGTCCCGCACTTCCACTTCCACTTTCTGCAGGTGCGGCGCGTGGTCACGGCAGGCCCGCACGGCCGCGGCGACGCCTCCCGCCATGGCGATGTGGTTCTCTTTGATCAGGATGCCGTCGTCCAGTCCGTGCCGGTGGTTTCGCCCTCCGCCCGTGCGCACGGCGTATTTCTCGAGGTCGCGCCACAGGGGCGTGGTCTTGCGGGTGTCCAGCAGGCGCGCCGAGGTGTGGGAGATCGTCTCCGCCAGACGGCGCGTCCGCGTGGCGATTCCACACATCCGCTGCAGCAGGTTCAGGGCCGTCCGCTCCCCTTCCAGCAGGACGCGCGCCGGGCCGTGCAACGTCCCCAGCCGGCCCGCCTCGACCCAATCCCCTTCCCGGTGGGAACACTCGGCGCGAACCTCGCCCAGCAGCTCGAACACCCGGACGAAGACCGGCCAGCCGGCCAGCACCAGGCTTTCGCGCGCCACCACTTCTGCAGCCGCGGCGGGAGACTCCTTGCCGTCGAGGATGGCCGAAGTAGTGAGGTCGCCGCGGCCGATGTCCTCCCGCAAGGCCCGCCGCAAGCGGGGGTCCAGGTTCAGGAGATTCATGAGGTCAGCCGGCGGCCGGACTGGAAGAGGCCTCGTCCCCGTGTTGCTCTTCGCCGAAACCGGGCGGCAGGCCGCGGGCCAGCGATTCGAAGTCGGGAGCCGGCGCGGCGGTGACGTCCCGCTCGTGAAGGCCGCCGGACACGGCGCACTGCTCGATGCTCAGGTCGAAGACGGTCTGCGTCTGGTACTCCTCGAGCGGGATGCGGAACAGGTGCCGCGCCTCGGGCAGGACGATCCCGGGGGGGTTCTCGAGCAGCGAGCGGATGGTGTCCAGCAGCGTGGAGGTCTCGAAGGGCTTGGCCAGCTGGTGGAGGCAGCCGCAACGGGCCGCTTTGGCGGCGTCGAACGGCTGAAACGCGCCCACCAGCATGACCACCGTCAGCCCGGACGTGTCCCGCGACGACTTCACCTCGCGGCTGAGTTCGTAGCCGCCCTGCTCGGGAATGCCGGCGTGAACGAAGAGCAGGTCGGCGCCGTTTTCCCGCAGGTGCTGCAGGGTGTCCTCCGCCGTCGAGAAGCACTCCAGTTGATGTCCCTCCCCGGCCAGGGACAGTTCGAACACTCTCTGCGTGGTGACGTTGTCGTCGGCCAGTACGAGTCGAGCCATGCCTACTCCCCCGGCAGCCTCAGCGCGGCCGGCCGTCCTTCTGGTCCTGGTTTCCGCTCTGGGGCGGATTGCCCTTCGCCCGGCGTTCCTCGGCTCGGCGCCGCGCTTCCTCGTAGGGGTCCGGCCGGCCGGCGAAGGCACGCCAGACGGACACGATCGGACCCATGATGTTGAAATCCTCTTCGACGCGGTTGGCCAGGTTGCGCTCGGCCGCCGCCTGGTCCACCTCCGGCACTTCCTTTTCCAGCAGGACCAGCTTCTGACGGGCGTCGTCGTAGTAGCCGCTGAACGGGAACTCCCGGGCCAGGCGGACGTAGAAAGTCGAGGCTTCCTCGATCCGCCCCAGCTCCTCGAGCGACTTGCCCAGCTTGTAGAGGGTCTCGTCGGTGGCGCTGTACGCGGGGAACTTGTCGAGCACCTCCTTGAAGCGGCTCTCGGCCGCCAGGTAGGAGGAACGGTCGTAGTAGAAGTTTCCCTTGATCTGGATGCCGGTGGCCAGGTTCTCGTGGACTTCCCGGCGGTACTCGAGCGCCGCCGGGACCAGCTCGCTGTCCGGGTAGTCCTGGAGCAGCCTCTCCAGCTCGGTCTGGGCCTTGCGGGCGTAGGTCGGGTCGCGGTCGGGCGCCCGCATCAGGCGGATGTTGACCGCGATGATCTTCATCTGCGCGTCGTCGGCCATCTCGTGGGTCGGGTAGAAGATGATGAAGTCCTTGTAGGCCGCCTCCGCCTGCAGCAGGTTCTCGGTCCCCCCCTCGTGGTAGTACGAGTCGGCGATGGAGAGGAAGGCGATCGGGGTGAATTCGCTGTCCGGGTAGGCGTTGATCAGGGTCTGCAGGGCGATCCGGGCCTTGATGTACTGACTCTTGTCCAGGTACTTCATGCCGTTTTCGAACAGGACGGTGTCGGGTGCGACCGTACCCTCCTGCAGATCGGCGCTCTTCTGGCCACAGGCCAAGACCATCGTCAGGCCGGCGGCACAAGCGATCCAACGCAAACTCGTTTTCATGGGCTCACTCCCACGCTGTCGGCGATGCCCTGCATTTCGCGAAAGGTGGCGATGGGGTCGTCGGCGCCGAACAGCGCCGAGCCGGACACCAGCAGTTCCACGCCGGCCTCCACCACTTCCCGCGTGTT
>JBFGHG010000514.1:0-3709 GCA_041578395.1 Acidobacteriota bacterium | reverse complement strand
GGAGCCCAGGAACCCGAACAGGTCCAGCTGCGAGGGGGTGGGGCGGAAGATGGCCTCGTCGTCCAGGAAGGTCACGAACAGCGACTCGTCCCGGTCCTGCCCTTCGTAGCTGGCGAAGAAGAAGGTGGTGTCCTGGCGGATCGGCCCGCCGAAGGTGCCCCCGTACTGGTAGCGCTCGAACTGCGGGTCCTCGGCCCGGGCGAAGGTGTTGCGGGCGTCCAGCGCGTCGTGGCGGATGAAGAAGAAGCCGCTGCCGTGGAAGTCGTTGGTGCCCGACTTGCTGACGATGTTGATCACCCCGCCGCGGGCGCGCCCGAATTCGGCGGCGAACGAGTTGCGGCTGATCTGGAACTCCTGGATGGCCTCCTGACTCAGGGTGGAGCGGACGCTGTTGGAGATCACGTCCACGTTGTCGGCCCCGTCGATGGTGACGTAGGTGCTGCGCTGGTCCTGGCCGGCGAAGGAGAGTCCCGAGGTGGGCGTCTGCGGGACGCCGAAGTCGGTGAGCGTGAACCGGTCGCTCACTCCCGGCGTCAGCAGCGTGAAGTCCAGGAAGTTGCGCCCGTTGATGGGCAGGTTCTGGATCTCCACCTGGTCGACGGTGGAGGCCTGCACGGTCTTCTCTTTCTCGACGATGGAGGCGTTGGTGGTGACGACGATCTCGGTCTCCTCGCCGGAGACCTGGAGCTGGATGTCCAGGTTGGCGTACTGGCCCACCGACAGCCGGACGCCCTGCAGGATCGTGGTGGTGAAGCCGGCCAGTTCGGCCCGCAACTCGTACTCGCCCGGGGGCAGCAGCGGCAGGCGGTAGGTCCCGGTGTCGTCCGAAACGGCGACGCGCTGAAAGCCGGTGTCCTGGTTGCGCGCGGAGACGTCCACTCCGGGCAGGAGGGCGCCCGTCTGGTCGGTGATGGTGCCCGCCAGGTCGGCGGTGGTCGACTGCGACTGGCCCAGCGCCGGCGCCATCGTAAAGCCGAGAAGAATGATGAAAACGCCCCAGGATCGCCGCATTGTCCCCTCCCGGTGTGATGCCCAGTGGCACGGGCGTCCGTGCCCGTGATGCCGAAACTGGCAGAGCCTCCGACGAAGCTAAAGCAAAGCGGTAGGGGTGTCAATGGCGCCGCGGGACCCAGGCATCTGCCGCGGCGAGGTCAGCGTGGGACGGGCATCCCTGCCCGTCATTCCGGGACCCCGACCTGGAAAGCCGGCCGACGACCCGTTTCCCGAGCCTTACCCTGAATGATCCGGCGGAGTCGCCGAATGCTCCCAGCCTTTCCGCCTTCAGGCACTGCCTGTCAGTGCATCCCACCGTCGTCGCCGACTCGAGTTCTCCGGCTGCGCTTCCATGCTAGAATTTTCGGGTGAAGAAACGCGCATACGCTCTACTTTTCTGCTATCTGGCCTGCAGTGCGGCGGCGCTGGCCGGCGACGGCTGGACCGGGCTGTGGCGGGTCAATCGATACTACGACGGGAAGCTGGACGGTTCCTACCACATCTTCCTCGAGAGCAGCACGGCGAGCCAGCTCCAGGTGACCGCCTACACCAACGACGCGCGGCCGATGATCGAGCAGCGGTTCGAATTCAGCGGCGACGAACTGACCCTGCAGGTGGCCAACTCGGTGAAGCAGCCGCTCCCCCTGCTGTTCGAGCTGACGCGCGATGGGGACCGGGTGAGCGGGAAGTGGACCTTCTCGCAGATGCAGCTGATGGCGCCGCTGGAAGGCGAAGCAGTGGGATTTCGCATCACCGGCTCGTCCGAGTGGGAGCCCTGGCCTTTTCTGCCCGAGCTGCAGGAGAGCGGGCGGACCTGGGTGGATCTGGCCGGCGAGGTGCTCGACAACGCCCCCTGGGACGGCTTCGAGGCGTTTCTGGCCTTCTGGGACCGCCAGGTGGAGCCCCGCTACTACTTCCTGCTGCAGGACGCGCTGTACGGGGACGCCCGCCAGCGGGAGGAGCGGCTGAAACTGCTGCGTCCCGTCTTCGAGCAGCTGCGCGAATCCGGCCCCGAGCGCGAAATCGTCGAGGAGTTTCCCGCCATCGCCGCCCGCGTGAAGGAAGCCGTCGACACCCGCGACAACAGCGCCACCACGGCGTTTCTGGTCAACTGGCCGTTTCTGCCGGCCTCCGAGGCCCACCGCGAGTCGATGCTGTGGACCCGCATCCCCACTCCCGCAGAAGAGGCGTCCTGCGCCTGCCAGCTGGACTTGCGGGAGCGCTTCCTGGTCACCGACGGGCTGGCGTTCACCGGCGGGGAGCACCCCGGACAGGCCTGGGAAGAGGCGCTGCTGCGCGAAGTCCTCTGGACGCGGCCCGCGCCCAGCGTCGGAATCGAAGTGTTCCGGCGGGGAGTGGCCCGGCTGCTGGCCCTGGAAGGCCGCGGGCAGGCGTTGCCCGAGCCGGAGAGCGGCGAGCGCGAGTCCCTCCAACAGCAGGTCCGCTCGGTGCTGCTCGAGCCGCTGGCCGCCGCTCCCGAGGAGGTGGCCCGGCAGACCGCACCCCTGGTCGACTTCGGCGCCCGGCTGGCTCATTATGTGAAGGAAGAGCTCTCTTTGCAGGAGCTGCTGCGGCGGGGCGACCGTGAAGTCCTGCGGGACTGGCGGGAGTTCCTGCACCAGTCCGGACCGTGACTCCCGAGACGCCGGGCAGGACGGTGATCGGCTGGCGCGAGTGGGTGGCCCTGCCCGAGCTGGGACTTCCGGCCCTCAAGGCCAAGGTGGACACCGGGGCGCGCACCTCGGCGCTGCACGCCTTCCGGGTAGAGACGTTCGAAGAAGCGGGCAGGCGCAGGGTCCGCTTCTGGCTGCATCCGCTGCGCCGCAAGAAACAACTCGAAGTCTGCTGCCAGGCCGACTTGCTGGACCGCCGCACGGTCAGCGACTCGGGAGGTCACCGGGAGAAGCGCTGCGTGATCCGGACGCCGGTCGAACTGGCCGGGGAGCGCTGGGAGATCGAGATCACGCTCACCAACCGCGACAGCATGCTCTTTCCGATGCTGCTGGGGCGCAAGGCGCTGGAGGAGCGGTTCCTGGTGGACGCGGCAGAATCGTACCTGACAGGGAGGGTGAAGTCGGCCGGCCGGCTCTACGGAACATGAAAATCGCCATTCTTTCGCGCGACCCCAAACTGTATTCCACCCGCCGCCTGGTGGAAGCCTGCGAGCAGCGCGACCACCAGGTCCAGGTGGTCGACCCGCTGCTGTGCTACATGTCGATCGTCAGCCACAACCCCTCGATCCACTACAAGGGGAAGGCGCTGGAGGGGATCGACGCGGTGGTGCCGCGCATCGGGGCTTCCATTACCTTCTACGGGACGGCGGTGGTGCGCCAGTTCGAGATGATGGGCGTCTACACGCTCAACGAATCGGTGGCGATCAGCCGCTCCCGGGACAAGCTGCGTTCCATCCAGCTGCTGTCGCGCAAAGGGATCGGGCTTCCGATCACGGGCTTTGCGCACTCCACCCGCTTCACCTCCGACCTGGTCAGCATGGTGGGAGGGGCGCCGCTGGTGGTCAAGCTGCTGGAGGGGACCCAGGGGATCGGCGTGGTGCTGGCGGAGACGCCCAAGGCGGCCGAGAGCGTGATCGAGGCCTTCCGGGGGCTGAAGGCGAATATCCTGGTGCAGGAGTTCATCGAAGAGGCGGGCGGTTCGGATTTGCGCTGCTTCGTGGTGGGAGACAAGGTGGTGGCGGCCATGAAGCGGACCGGCAAAG
>JBFGHG010000513.1:0-3710 GCA_041578395.1 Acidobacteriota bacterium | reverse complement strand
CGCGACCTGCTGCTGGTGCAATTGCTTCCGGCGGGCGGAAGCCTCCCGGTTCAGGTACAGGGCCGTGGCGCCGCACAGCGCGGCCAGCAGCGCCAGCCCCACGCCCAGCCAGGAGAAGAGGGCGGCGGCGCGCACAATCGAATCGAGAGACTGCAGCCAAGCAGGCATCGGCACAATTCTGACCGAGCGGGCGGCCCTTTTCAACAGGATACGGGCGGTCCGGCGGTCCGGTCCGGCACCGTCCCGCCGTCAGTGGACGCGCCCGCTGGGCTCTTCCTCGACGTCGTAGGCGTGGGCCAGGACGAAGAAGAAGACGACCTGGCCGTTGTCCTGCTTGGAGACGAGCTCGAAGGTGTACTCCTCCGGCTCTTCGGGGGGAGCCGCCTGGGCGTAGGCCACCCGGTCCGGGTCGACGTAGAGTTCTCCCACCATCCGCTTGCCGCGCAGCACCTGCACCAGCAGCGTCCCGTCGGGCTCCTGGGCGAAGTGCCAGTGGAGGTCTTCGTCGTCGTACAGGACGGTGTCGCGGGTGCCCCCCCGGATGATGCAGTTGGGGTGCGACATCAGCCAGCTCCAGAACTCCGAGAAGGGCAAGGTGATTGGTGCTTCCATCGAATCCTCCGGCTCCCGGTCGCCACCGGTCGCTGGCCGGCTGGATCGGACGCGACGAGTATACTCCGTCGCGGTACGGCCCACCAGGGCCGCCGTGACACAGCGGGCATGGGCCGGCGAGGACGGCCTCCCACGAAAACGCTTGACGCATCCCGGTCGGCTTGCGTACATTCTGGAGCTTATGGGTCCGCTTCTGCATCAGACAGGCTTCGCACATCTGCATCCCCATCCGGAGTTGCTGGTCGTGCTGGCTGCAGCGGTGCTCCTGGGGATTTGGGGAGTCAAGCTGATACTGAAGAAGTACTGAGGCCGCGCCTGCCGCCGGCCCCGGGGTGAAGTGCGTCTGCCGGCACCCGGATTGGGCCGGCGCTTGCCTCTCACCGGACTTCCAGCACATCATGCTGGGGATGGAGGCCGCACGCATCGGCCGCCTCCGGGACGACCTGGAGCGCGAAGTTTCCGCAGACCTGCTCTTCGACGACGTTTCACGGGCGATCTTCGCCACCGACGCCAGCCTCTACCAGATGCAGCCGCTGGGCGTGGTGCTACCCCGCACGCGCGCCGACCTGGTTCGGACCGTCCGGGTGGCCGCCCGCCACGGCGTGCCCATCCTGCCCCGCGGCGCCGGGACCAGCCTGGCCGGACAGACCGTCACGGCCGGCGTGGCCATCGACTGCTCCAAGTACCTCACGCGAGTGCTGGAGGTGAACGAGCGGCAGCGCTGGGCGCGGGTCGAACCGGGCATCGTGCTGGACAACCTCAACGACTTCCTTCGCTTCTACGGCCTCTTCTTCGCCCCCGACGTGGCCACCAGCAGCCGGGCCACCCTGGGGGGCATGGTGGGAAACAACTCGGCCGGGGTGCGCTCGGTGCGCTACGGCAAGACGGTGGACCACGTGCTGGAACTGCGGGTGGTGCTGTCCAGCGGCGAGGAGCTGCTGCTGAAGTCGAACTCCGCCGGGCGGCTCGGCCAGTTGTGTGCACGCACCGACCGGGAGGGCCTCCTGCACCGTGAGGTGCGGGACCTGATCCGCACCCACCGGGACGACATCCGCCAGCGCTTCCCGCGGGTGATGCGCCGGGTGGGCGGGTACAACCTGGACTACCTGCTGGACGAGGAGGACTTCAACCTGGCGCGCCTGGTGGTGGGTTCGGAGGGGACACTGGCCTGCGTGACCGAGATCAAGGTCGCGCTGGAACCGATTCCCGCTTCGCGCATGGTGGCGGTGCTGCACTTCGACCAGCTGCTGAAGGCGATCTCGGCGGTCCAGCACCTGCTCGAGCACGGTCCCTCCGCCGTCGAAATCATCGACGCCCACGGTATCCGGCTGGCCCGTGAGAACCCCGTGGCGGCCCAGTTGTGCAGCCAGTTCGTGCAGGGCGACCCGGAGGCCCTGCTGATCGTGGAGTTCAGCGGGGATCAGCTCGAGCAGGTGCAGCAGGCGTTCGGCTCGGCCGGCTCCGACCCCCGCGTGCGGCAGCTCTGCTACGCCATCCACGAGGCCTGGGAGCGGGCGGCGCAGGAGGTCGTCTGGCAGGTCCGAAAGAACGCCCTGGGGGTGCTGCTGAGCCTGCGCGGCGACGCCAAGCCCCTCCCCTTCGTGGAAGACGCCTGCGTGCCGGTCCGGCACCTGCCCGCCTACATCGAACAGATGCTCGAGCTGTGCCGCCGCCTGGACCGGCCCGTGGCCATGTACGCGCATGCCAGCGTGGGGGTGATTCACGTCCGCCCCATCCTCGACCTGAAGCAGGAGGAGGACGTGCGGATCATGGAAGAGATCTCCGAGGAGAGCTTCCAGCTCGTGCGCCGCTACGGCGGAGCCTGGAGCGGGGAGCACGGGGACGGCCTGGTGCGCAGCCACAAGAACCGCGAGTTCTTCGGCGACCGTCTCTACGAGGCCTTCCGGCGGGTGAAGGCGGCCTTCGACCCGCCGGGCCTGATGAACCCCGGCAAGATCGTCGACTCCCCCTCCATGAGCAGCCACCTGCGCATCCACCCCGGCTACCGCGCCACCGTCCCCGCCACCCACTTCCACTTCGCGGTGGACGGGGGCTTCGACCGGGCGGTGGAGATGTGCACCGGGGTGGGCCAGTGCCGCAAGACGCTGGGCGGGACGATGTGTCCCTCCTACATGGCCACCCGCGACGAGGAGCACTCCACCCGGGGCCGGGCCAACGCGTTGCGCGCCGCCATGGCGGGAGATCTGGGCCCCGAAGGGTTCACCAGCCCGCGCCTGTACGAGGTCCTGGACCTGTGTCTGGAGTGCAAGGCGTGCAAGTCGGAGTGCCCGTCCAACGTCGACATGGCCCGGCTCAAAGCGGAGTTCCTGGCGCATTACCACCGCCGCCACGGACTCCCCCTGGGCAAGCGGCTGATCGCCGCCACGCGCCGCCACGCCCGCAGCGCCAGCCGCCTGGCCTGGCTGGCCAACGCCGCCGCGGGCAGCTTTCCAGTGCGCTGGCTGCTGGAGAAGGCCGCCGGCGTGGACCGCCGCCGCCGCCTCCCCAGGCTGGCGTCGCCCACCCTGACCCGCTGGTTCGCGAAACGGAAGGCGCCGGCCGTCGCCGCGGGGTCGACCCCCGTGGCCCTGCTGGCGGACACCTTCACCGAGTACTTCCAGCCTCAGGTGGGACAGGCGGCCATCGGCGTGCTGGAGGCGCTGGGATTCGAAGTGACGCTGCTGGGCGGAGGCTGCTGCGGCCGGCCCCTGATCTCGACGGGCCAGTTGGAGCGGGCCGAGCGGGAGTCCGAAGCGCTGCTCGAGCGGCTCGAGGCCCTCGAGCCGGACGTGCCGGTGGTGGTCCTGGAGCCGAGTTGTCTGGCCACCCTGGCCGACGACCTCTGCGACCTCGGCCGCCTGGCGGACCGCTGGAAGCCGCTGGCCGCGCGGCTGGCCTCCCTGGAGGGCCTGCTGGCGAGCCCGGCGCACTTTCCGCGCCTGGCCGAACGCCTGGGCCCCGGGCCGGCGCGCCTGCTGCTGCACGGCCATTGCCAGCAGAAGGCGCTGTTCGGGACCGCGGCCACCCGGAAAGTCCTGGGTGCGCTGGCCGATTGCTCGCTTCAGGAGCTGGACGCCGGCTGCTGCGGGATGGCGGGT
>JBFGHG010000512.1:0-3727 GCA_041578395.1 Acidobacteriota bacterium | reverse complement strand
CCTTCTGCTCGTCCCGCGGGCGCAGCGTCGCCACCTCCACCCGGGCCACCCGATCAGAGCCGGAGGCCGCCACGTAGGCCGTTCCGCCGTCCGGGGAAAAGGCGATCTGATGCGGATTGCGGCCGACTTCCAGCACGGCCAGCAGCCGGAAGGGCGCCGGCGCCGCGCCCTGCTGCCAGGCCCACACGGACAGGGCGATCAGCGGCAAACGGGCTCGCAGCCAAAGCGTGAGCATATCGCGGGAAAGTCTATCACTTCAGGCGTTTCGACCTCCGCAGTGACCCGGCGGCGCGGCCCCGCCGGGCGCTTGACCGTCACCCTCAACTTGTATACTCTGAACCGCAAAACGAGACCGGCGGACCGTGGCCGCAAGCGCCGGGAGACTGGACAGAGGAGCCCCGGACGGACCGGGACTCGTGGAGGGGGCCAATGCAGAAGCACCGATGGTTGATTGTCTGGGCCGTTGCACTCTTGCTCCTTCTGCCGGCTTGCGACGGCGGGGACACGGGCGGCGACGCCGTCTCCCTCAGCTTTTACGGGCCTTCGACCGGCCGCGAACTGGACCTGACGAACGCGGCTCTGCGACGTTTCAACCAGGCCAACCCGGACATTCAAGCCCACGTGTCGCCGACTCCCCGGCTCTATCAGGAACGACTCGATCTGTACAACGAGGTTCTGCAGGGGGGCGACCCTGGCGTGGACCTCCTGCAGATCGACGTCGTCTGGACCAAGGCTCTGGCCGTCCACGCCCTCGACCTGAAGCCCTACGTGTCCTCGGATCAGCTCGGACGCTACTTCGCCACGATCGTGGAAAACAACACCGCCGACGGAAAGCTGGTCGGGATCCCGTGGTTCACCGACGCGCCCTTGCTCTACTACCGGAGTGACCTGCTCGCCGAGTACGGTTACGACCACCCGCCCGGCGACTGGGACGAACTGGAAGAAATGGCCAGCGCCATTCAAAAAGGGGAGCGGGAGAAGGGCAACCTTGGATTCTGGGGCTATGCCTGGCAGGGACGGCCCTACGAGGGGCTCACCTGCAACGCTCTGGAATGGCAGGTGTCGCAGGGGGGCGGCAACATCCTGGACGAACAGGGTAACCCCTCCTTCAACAATGCGGAGGCCGCGGCGGCGTTTCAGCGAGCGGCCGGTTGGATCGGCACCATCTCTCCTCCACAGGTCACCGACTGGGACGAAGAGGACGCCATGGCGCTCTGGCGGCGTGGCGACGTGGCCTTCATGCGCAACTGGTCGTTCGGCTATTCGGAGACCAAGAAGACCAACCTGGGTGACGACTTCGAGGTGACTTCGCTGCCCGCGGGGCCCGGCGGCACTGCTCCGGTCCTGGGTGGCTGGCAACTGATGGTCTCCAAATACTCCCGGCATCCCGAGGCAGCCGCCCGTCTGGCCCGATTCCTGGCCAGCGAGGCGGAGCAGAAGATCCGGGCTGTCGAGGGTAGTCAGAACCCCACGATCAACAGCCTGTATGGGGACACCGAGATCTTGAAGGCGATGCCCTTCGCGGCCAATTTCGACTCCACCATGAACGATGTGGTGAGGCGCCCTTCCACGATCGCCGGCACGAAATACCCCCAGGTCTCGGAAGCCTACTGGACGGCGGTGCACACGATCCTGACGGGAGGCGACGCCCAGCAGGCACTGGCCGAGGGCGAGGCCCGGGTCAAGGAAATCCTGAGCGAGTAAGTGGCGCGGGCATCCTGCCCGTGATTGCTGGCCGCGAGCCAGCCGGGAACACTGCCCGGCCCGAGGGCTCCGCAACCGCCATCTCCCGGAAAAGCGCCGACGCTCTCGCTCGAACGCAACGCTGTTTCCAACAGGAGCGAGACCCAGGAGAACAGGAGCACCATGGAAAACCGTAGCCGTTGGATCACCGCTGTACTAATCTGTCTGGCCCTGGCCGCCGCGGCTGCGCCTGCCCAGGGACCGTCGCTGGCCGGACGATGGAACGGCGAGATCCAGCTCCCCACCGCACCGCTGGGCGTCGAAGTCGACCTGCAGCAGACGGAGTCCGGCTGGACGGGCGACATTTCGATCCCCGCCCAGGGAGCACGCGACCTGGCGCTGGCTGACGTCCGCGTTTCGGGCTCGGAGGTCAGCTTCCGGATCGCGGGCATCCCGGGCGACCCCACTTTCCAGGGCCGCGCCGGCGACGACGGCCAGACCATCAGCGGGGACTTCACGCAGGGACCGGGCAAGTTTCCCTTCCTGTTGACCCGCGGCGCCGACGCGGCCCGGCAGGCCGAACTGGCTTTGCAGGGCCTGGACCCCTTCCTGGAGCAGTCCCTCGAGCAGTGGAAGGCGGTGGGCCTGGCGCTGGC
The DNA here is from genome assembly GCA_041578395.1 of Acidobacteriota bacterium. Classification (GTDB taxonomy): domain Bacteria; phylum Acidobacteriota; class UBA6911; order RPQK01; family JANQFM01; genus JBFGHG01. Next base: position 1,388 of record JBFGHG010000512.1, on the reverse strand, counting down.
GATCGTGGTCGACGGCCAGGTGGTCCACGCCCGCGGCTACGGCTACCGGGACCTCGAGCAGCAACTGCCCGTCACCGCCGACACCCTGTTCGCGATCGGCTCGGCCACCAAGGCCTTCACCACCTTCACGCTGGCCACGCTGGTGGATCAGGGGCAGCTGGACTGGGATCGTCCGGTAGTCGAGTACCTGCCCGGGTGGCAGCTGTACGACGAAGTGCTGACGGCGCGGGTCACGCCGCGGGACATGGTGACCCACCGCACCGGGCTGCCGCGCCACGACCTGGTCTGGTACAACAACCAGGGGCTGGCGCGCTCGGAACTCTTCGGGCGGCTGCGTTTTCTGGCTCCCAACGAGGACCTGCGCGAGACCTTTCAATACAACAACCTGATGTACGCCATGGCCGGCTACTTGACGGAACGGCTCACCGGCACCACCTGGGAAGAGGCGGTGCGCGCCCGGGTCCTCACTCCGCTGGGGATGACCCGCAGCAACTTCTCGGTACTCGACAGCCAGGCCGACCCGGATCACGCCCTGCCCTACCAGGTCCACGACGAAGAGGTCGAGAAGATGGCCTTCCGTGTCATCGACAATATGGCGCCCGCCGGCTCGATCAACTCCTCGGTCAACGAGATGAGCCGCTGGCTGCGAGTGCTGCTGGCCGGCGGAACGGTCGAGGGCGTGCGGGTGCTGAGCAAGGAGGCGCTGACGGAGCTGCATACGCCGCAGATGGCGATCCGCAGCCTCCCGCGCGATCAGGAGATCTCCCCCGGCGCCTACGGCATGGGCTGGTTCCTCAACAGCTACCGCGGCCACTACCGCGTCCAGCACGGCGGGAACATCGACGGGTTCAGCGCGCTGGTCACCTATTTCCCGAACGACGGCGTCGGCATCGTGGCGCTGGCCAATCAGAACGGCTCGGCCCTCCCCGGCCTGGCCACCAACCACGCCGCCGACCGGATCTTCGGACTGGAGCCGAAGGACTGGAACGCGGAGGCGCTGCGGCGGCGAGACGCGGCGCTGGCGGCGCAAAAGGAGGCGGACGAGAAGAAGACCTCGGTGAAGGTCCCCGACACCTCCCCGCCCCATCCGCTGGAGTCGTACGCCGGCCGCTATTCCCACCCGGGCTACGGCGAGTTGCTCATCGATCTGGAGAGCGACGGTTCGCTGGCGATGGAGTACAACGGCATCCGCACGCCGCTCGAGCACTGGCACTACGACGTCTTCAACGGACTGGAAAACCCCGACGACCGCACCTTCGAGGACTTCAAGCTGCAGTTCGAAACCAACCTGAAGGGCCAGGTGGCCGCCGTTTCCGCGCCCTTCGCTCCCGAGGTGGACCCGATCCGCTTCCTGCGCCAAGCCGACCCGAAACTGTTCGACCCGGTCT
>JBFGHG010000511.1:0-3730 GCA_041578395.1 Acidobacteriota bacterium | reverse complement strand
GGGCAAGGCGCTGGACCACGTCGTGGCGCTGCTCGGCCTGACCCGCCGCAGCCGCGAGCACGCCACCGGAAGAGTGCGCTTCGTGCGGCAGTCCCCCGCCCCGGGCGACATCTTCCTCCCCGCGGGCACGCGCGTCTCCACCGCTGTGCACCCGGCGGTCCACTTCGAGACCACCGGCGACCGCACGCTGCGGCGGGGGCAGCTCGCCGTCGAGGTGGACGTCCGCGCGGTCGAGAAGGGGCCCACCGGTGTGGTGGCCGCTTCCGCGATCACGATCATGAACGAACTCATCCTGGGCATCGACGGAGTCGTCAACGATGCGGCCACCGTCTTCGGCGCCGCCGACGAGACCGACGCCGAACTCCGTTCCCGGGCGACCAAAGTGCTGGAGCGCGCGGGAAAGGCGACCCCCCGGGCAATGACGCTGGCCCTGGCCGAGTTGCCCGGCCTGCGCGAAAACGACATCAAGGTCGTGGAGCAGATCGTCGAACGGCCCGGAGTGGTGCAGGTCTACGTCGCCGAGGAGGACGCCGCACTCGCCGAGGGAGTCCAGAAGGCCATTCTCGGGAGCCGCCCCGCGGGGATCCGCGTGGAGCACAACCTGGCCGTCCACCTGATCGGCGGGTCCGAAGGCACCGACATGGCCACCGACGAGAACGCGCCGGACCCCGAGTTCGAGCCCTTGGAGATCACTGCTTCGGAAGGGTTTCTTTACCCACTGGGCGCGCGCGTGCTGGTCTTCCCCGTCAACCCGCGCATCACCGGCTCGGACAAGAACCGGGTCCGCGAGTCGGCGTCCCTGGTCCTGTCGACGTATTTCGACGAGCTGCCGATCGGGGCGCTCATCGTCTACAACCGCCTGGTGGCCGACCTGATGGCGATCGAGGGTGTGGCCGACGTGGGGCTGACCCTGCTGCTGCCCGAGGCGCCCGAAACGCAGGTGCGCCGCAACGTACAGCTCCCCGAGGGACAGCGCGCGCTGCTGGACCCGTCCCAGACCGCCGTCCACTTCGCCGGCGAGTTCCTGTTCGACTTCCACGCCGCGGTGACGCTCGGGTCCGGGAAGGAACTGACCGACGCTTACGCCGAGTTGCGGGGACGCCTGGCTGAGTTTTTCGCAACCGCTCCGGACGAGGTCAATGAGACCGTGCTGCTCCCCTTCGTGGAAACCGGGGAGAGCTACAGCCTGGCCGGAGCGGACCTCACCTGGAAGGCGCAGCACGACGACTCCGGACTGGTGCTGTTCGAGCAGGGCGGTTCGGCGGCCGCCACGCCGATCCCCGAGGGTGACCGCGCCGTGCTCCGCGAGCTGCTCGTCGAGGTGAAGGCATGACGGCCATCGGACGCCGGCCCACCGGACGGGCCAAGAAGATCCTCGACCGCTTTCCCGCCTTCATGCGCCTGTTCGAACCGGGCAAGACCCTGGGTTCGATCGCGGGCGCCCTGGGCAGGGACGCGGATCAAGCCGAGGCGCGCTTGTCCGGCATCCTGGCTTCGCGGCGGCTCCGCCTGGCCCGCGAAGAGCGGGATCTGCTCGGGCTGGCGGCCTCGGTCGGGCTGGAAGCCGAAGACTTCCTGCTGCTGCAGAAAGGCTACCAGGCGGGGCTCTACGCTCCGCCCCCGCCGGCCGAACCGGGGGGTGCCGCCGACTACGAGGCCTACCTGGACGACCTGCGGGCCGCGGTGGAGCGCTGCGCGGCGGTCATGCTCGACGGCTGCGGCACGGTCTGGGCCCTGATGGAGGGTGCCTCGCTCCTGCTGGGCGCGGAGAACGACGGCCGGTCGAGCGTGGAGCACCCGGACGCGCACCTGGCGGTGGGAGGCTTCCTGCACCGGGTCCGCATCCGCTTTCAGGAGAAGACGGCGGAGGGATTCGTACCCCGGGAGAACTGGCTCTACCTGCAGGAGAACCCACTGCTCGAAGAGGAGGCCGGGCCCTTGGACGCCTACCAGCGCAAGAGCTACCAGGCCCGGCGCGGGGGGTTCTACCACGGGACCTGCGACGTCGTCGTCACGGGCAAGGGCAACCGTACGGTGAAGCCGCTGCTGATCAACCGGCGGACGCACGAGGGTCACGGCTTCCGCGGCCTGGTGCCCGACGGCCAGCAGCTGCGGTTCTCGCGCGACGGAAAGGTCTACCTGGACGGCGTGGACGTCACCGAGCAGGCCCATCGCTTCCATGGGGCCCTTCACGACGCGCCCGATCACCTCGATTTCGTGGTGACCGTCCCGGACGGTGCGATGGACCGCAACTTCCCGCGGCCTGCAGTGGAGGGACTCACCCAGCTGCCTTCGCCGAATCTCCGGCTGGGGGACAACGCCTGGAGATTCAGCGTCGAGGAGGGGGCCTTCGACGCCTCCGCCTTCGACGAGTGCGTCTTCGCATTCCCTAAAGACGAGGCGGCGATCCAGGCCCTTCCGCCGTCGGGCGAATTGTCGATCTCCTGGCGGGAGCACCAGGCCTTCGCGGTCCAGGTGCTGCTCCCGCCCGAACTCGAGAGTCTGGAGGGGCCGCTGCTGGACGGCGGCAGTCTGACCGAACTCGTGCGCCGCGGCCTGGAGCGCTTCCGGGCCGCCGGCATCGAGCTGACGGTCGATTTCTGGAACCAGGACTGGGTCCTGGGGAAAAGCGTGTTGGAGAACGCCGGGGAGCCGCTCGGCCCGGGCGTGGATTTCGACGCGCCGGTTTTGTGACGTGTCATGACATGAAAGAGGCCACTACAGTGAGGCTTTTCAGATCCGTTCAAATCAAGGAGAGGAGCGCCCGGTCATGTTGACCCATCCGCCGCTCATCGAAGCCGATTCAGGCGACCCCATCACCTCGGAAGCCTGGAACAACCTGGTGCAGTCCATCAAGACGCTCTACGAGGCGGCCAACAAGCCGCTGGGCACGCTGGTGGTTCAGTTGCTCGACCAGAAAACGTCCGAAGTCGTCACCGGCGCCGTGGTCAGTCTGCTGGGCGACGAAGGCCAGATCCGCTCGGCCCAGTTCGTGGGCTCGAAGGTGGGGGCGTACGTGGCGCCCGGCCTGCCCGCCGGCCAGTACCAGCTGGTGGTGGAAGCCGAGGACTACGCACCGGAGGATCGGCAGGTGACCATCGGGGAGGACGGCGCGGTCCAGAGGATCGAGCTGAAGATGAAGCTCTCCGTGGAGGAGATCACGATGCCGAACCTCTTCGGCTTCACCGTCTCCCAGGCCCAGCAGTCGCTGGGCAATCACTCGCTGTCGCTGGGGCGGATCATCGACTCCCACGGGATCGACATCCCGCCTGCCGCGGTGCCGCCGGAGCTCCTCGGCGCGCGGGTGCTCAACCAGGTGCCCGAAGCCGGGCTCCCCGTCCCGCTCAAACAGCCGGTGCAACTGCACATCAGCGCCCGGACCGAGGTGAAGCCTTCGGTGAAGGTGCCCAACCTCTCCGGCATGACCTACGAGCAGGCCAAGGCGGCCCTGGAAGCGGTGGGGCTGACGATCGCCGCGCCGGTCACCGGCGGCAAGTAATGAAAGAAGTCAGGAAAGGAGCGCAGCGATGAGCAACATCGACATCGTCCGCAGGGTCGACACCACCAGAGCTAGGGAGCCGTTCGGAAGGCAAACCCTCACGCTGAGCGTACCGCGCGTGGTCGAGGAGTACCAGGTCAAGTACAAGCCGGACTTCGACCTCGAGTTGAAGCCCGTCAAGACGGTGGTGGTCGGTCAGGAGCCCGGGAAGGGGGAGACCGTTCCCCAGGG
>JBFGHG010000510.1:0-3737 GCA_041578395.1 Acidobacteriota bacterium | reverse complement strand
TCGGCCCGCTGATCGCTCAGGCCGTTGTTGATGGCGGTCCAGGTGTCGCCGCCGTCAGTGCTCTGGTAGATGCCGCGCCCGTCGGTGGCGGCGAAGACGATCTGCGGGTTGTTGGGGTTGACGACGATGTCCTTGACGCTTCCGAGCAGGCCCTCGCTCGAGGGGGGCCAGGTGGCGCCCCCGTCCAGGCTGCGGTAGACGCCCGAGGTGGACATGCCCGCGAACACGGTGGAGGGGTTGACCGGATCGATGGCCAGCACTCGCGTGCGGCTCATCGGCAGGCCGTCGCTCGAGCGCGTCCAGGTGGCGGCGCCGTCGGTGCTCTTGAAGACCTGCCGCGATTCCGTCCCGGCGTAGAGGATCTGGGGGTTGCCAGGATCGATCGCCAGGGTGAGGATCAGCAGTTCTCCCAGCCCCTGGTTCCGCTCCACCCAGGTGGCGCCCCCGTCGGTACTCTTGTAGACCCCGAACCTCGACAGCCCGGCGTAGACGGTCGTGGTGTTCAGAGGGTCGATCCCCAGCGCCCGCACCTGCAGCGCCGGCAGCCCGTTGTTGGCTGCCGTCCATCGAGCGCCGCCGTCGGTGCTCTTGAAGACGCCGGCATCGGTTCCGACGTAGAGGGTGCCGGCCGCCGAGGGATCGGCCGCCAGGGCATAGGTGTTGGTGTCGAACAGGCCGGTGTTGGTGGCCGCCCAGGTGGCTCCGGCGTTGGAACTGCGAAACACCCCGCCGGGGGTCGTGGCCGCGTACAGCACGGAGGAGGACGACGGGTCGACCAGCACCGCGTTCACCTCGCCCCCGACCGGCCCGTTGCCCGTCCATGCATTGGACCCCACCTGGGCCATGCCGGCCCCCATCGCGCACACGACGATCGTGGCGAAAACGATTCCGCTTTTCATGACGACTCTTCCTCCTTCGTACACTCAAAGGGCAGCCGGATCCGGGTCCGGCGGTAGTGTTTTCCAGGAGCCGCTTTGGTCTATTGGGGGAAGAGTAGCAGCGCGGAACACCGTAGGCAAGCACGTCGGCGAAGATTGACAGGACCTGGTAGGACGGTATCTTCCCAGCGATGAAGACAAAGATCTCGACCAAGGGACGGATCGTGCTCCCGGCGGAGTTCCTCGAGCTCGATGATATCGAGGCAGGCCAGGAATTCGACATCGAGCGCGAGGAGCGCGGCCAGTATCGGCTGGTCCGCCGCGAGCCTCCGGCCAATCACGGCCTCGTCGACTGGCTCCTCGCCTGCCCCGCCAAGGGCGCCGCGCAGGACTGGAGCGTTGGTTCGAGAGTGGGGTGCGTCGCCTTCGCTGTTTGCCCTGGGAGGCGACGATGGGGCTGCGTTGGGCCCAGCTTCTCGCCGATCTGCGCCGCCGCGGCCGCTCGATGCGAATCAAGGACAGCCTGATCGCGGCTACCGCCCTCGTTCACGGTCTTCCGCTGGCGACTCGGAACGGTACGGACTTCGAGCCGGCCGGAGTCGAGACTGTCAACCCGTCCGTGTGACGTCGATGGCTACCTCGAGAACGGATGAAAGGCAGCCTTGAGCAGCTCGGGGCGGCGGTTGCGGACGTGTTCGCCCAGTTCGTCCAGCCTGCCCACCACGGTGACCGGACGCATCAACAGCTCCTGCAGCTGGCGGCTCTCGCCGACGCTGCGGATCAGATCCTCCCAGATGCCTTCGCGCCCCGTCACGCCCAACACGTGCAGCCGTTTGCCGTTCCAGTCGACTGCCACGCGCTCCCGCGAGAAGATGAGGTCGTTGCCGGCACGCCCGTCGATCTGAAACTCGCCCGTGAACAGGCCGAACAGCACCACCGTTCCCCCTGGGCGGGTCATCTCGCAGCAGGAGCGGAACGCGCCGCCCGTCTTGCCCACCATGTCCAGGGTCACGTCGAACGGTTCTGCAGCCGCGGCCGCCGACGGATCGACGACTTCGCTCGCGCAGCCCAGCCGGCGCGCGAACTCGGCCCGGGTGGCGTCCTTCTCGAAGGCGACCACCTCCGGAATCCCGAAGTGCTTCAGGAAGATCTGCGCGTACAAGCCGTGCGGACCGCAGCCCACCACCGCCACGCGCTGCGGCGCCAGCTTCTTCACCTCGCGCGCCAGCAGGAAGTCGTTGCCGGCCGGCTCGAACAGCGAGGGCCAGAAGTCGCCGGAGGCCAAACCCGGGGGCAGCCGGTGGGCGCACTCGGCGGGGATGCAGGCGTACTCGGCGTAGCCGCCGTGGTAGACCTTCAGGTTCTGCTTGTCGGCGTCGCGCGGGGGCCACAAACCGATGACGCCCTCGTCCACGCCGCCCGGCAGCGAGTAGTGCGACTCCACCGCCACGACGTCCTCCGGGGAGATCCCTTGCACGCCCTCGCCCACCTCCACGACCTCTCCGCAAAACTCGTGCCCCGGCACGACTCCGTCCGGGGCCCGGCTGAGCCCGCCCTGAAACAGCGTCTCGTCGGTGCCGCAGACCGAGGCCTTCAGGACCCGCACCACCACCTCGCCCCGCTGCGCACGCGGGACGGGAACTTCCTCCAGACGGATCGCCACCGTGTCTTCGCCGGCAGTATCGGGGGGATGGTAGACCCAGGCCTTCATTCGCTGCATGGGCCGATTCTAGACCAAGCCGCACGTGTTGGGGAGCCACCGTCTTGATTCTCCCGGGGACCTTCCATACCATTCGCTTTACGCCAGGAGGTATCGAATGAACATCGCCGTCACCGTCAACGGGACCCGCCACGAACGCGAAGTGGAACCGCGCACCCTGCTGGTCCATTTCCTGCGCGAGCAGCTGGGTCTGACGGGCACCAACATCGGCTGCGACACCGCCCAGTGCGGCGCCTGCACCGTCCACCTCGACGGAGTCCCCCTCAAGTCTTGTGCCTGCCTGGCCGCCCAGGCGGACGGCCGCGAGGTGACCACCATCGAGGGGCTGGCCCGGGAAGGGAAGCTGCACCCGCTGCAGCAGGCCTTCTGGGACAAGCACGGGCTGCAATGCGGCTACTGTACGCCCGGGATGATCATGGCGGCGGTGGGCCTGCTCGAGCGCAACCCGAATCCCACCGAGCAGGAGATCCGCCACGGCCTGGAAGGCAACATGTGCCGCTGCACCGGTTATCAAAAGATCGTCGAGTCGGTGGCCGAGGCGGCCCGCGTCCTGGGGGGTGAGCGATGAGTACCCGGATCTTCGGCTCCGGAATCCGCCGCCGCGAAGACCCCCGCCTGATCACCGGCAAGGCCGCCTACACCGACGACGTCTCGCTGCCCGGGATGCTGCACATGGCCGTGGTCCGCAGCCCCGTCGCCCACGCCCGCATCCAGGCCGTCCATACGGAGGAGGCCCGAAGCGTCGAGGGCGTCCTGGGCGTGTTCACGGGACGCGACGTCGACCTGGCGCCCATCCCCTGCGCCTGGCTGCTGCCCGACTCCGATCTGAAGACGCCCGAGCATCCGGCGCTGGCCCGGGACAAGGTGCGCTACGTGGGCGACGGCGTGGCCATCGTCGTGGCCACCGACCGCTCGAGGGCGCAGGACGCGGCCGACCTCGTACACGTGGAGTACGAGCCGCTGGAAGCGGTCGTCGACCCCGAGAAGGCCGCCGCCGACGGCGCGCCGCAGCTATTCGAGGACGTCCCGGGCAACCTGGCCTTCCGCTGGGTGGCCACCAGCGGGGAGGACGAGGTGGAGCGGGCCTTCCGGGAGTCGCCGGTGATCGTGACCGAGCGGATCGTCCAGCAGCGGCTGCT
>JBFGHG010000509.1:0-3743 GCA_041578395.1 Acidobacteriota bacterium | reverse complement strand
TCAGGGCGTTTGACCGGCATGGCCAAGAAGAAAGCATTGGCGCACGTAGGGGTTCTCGGGGCCGGGACCATGGGAACGGGGATCGCCCAACTGGCGGCCTCGGCGGGACACGCCGTACACGTCTACGACACCAACCAGGGAGCCCTGACCCGTGCCCGCCAGCAGATCGAAAACGTCCTCGCCCGGCTGGTGGAGAAGAAGCGGATGGAGCCGGAGGAAGCCGCCGCCATCGAGGCGCGGATCGAGTACGGGGCCGGACTCGAATCTCTGGGAGCCTCCGGCGTGATCGTGGAAGCCATCGTGGAGGACCTCTCCATGAAGCGGGCCGCTTTCCGGCGCCTGGAGCAGATCGTCCCCGAGGACGCGCTGCTGACGACCAACACGTCGTCGCTGTCGGTGACCGCCATCGCGCGCGGCTGCCGCCGTCCCGAACGGCTGCTGGGCCTGCATTTCTTCAACCCGGCCCCGGTGATGCCCCTGGTGGAGGTGGTCCCCGGGATGCTGACCGACCCGGAACTGGTGTCCCGCGGCCAGCAGCTGGTCGAGAGCTGGGGCAAGGTGGCGGTGCGGGCCATGGACACGCCCGGCTTCATCGTCAACCGGGTGGCCCGGCCCTTCTACCTGGAGGCGTTGCGCCTGCTCGAGGAGGGCGTGGCCGACGCCGCCACCATCGACTGGTCCTTGCGCGAAATCGGAGGTTTCCGCATGGGGCCCTTCGAACTCATGGACCTGATCGGAAACGACGTCAATTACGCGGTCTCCGAGAGCGTCTTCGCGGCCTTCTTCTACGACCCCCGCTTCCGCCCGTCGCTGCTGCAAAAGCGCATGGTGGAGGCCGGCCTGCTGGGGCGCAAGACGGACCGCGGATTCTACGACTACGACCCCCAAGCCGCCCGCCCGGAACCGCACCGGGACCGGGAGCTGGGACAAGGCATCGTGGACCGGGTCCTGGCCCTGCTGATCAACGAGGCGGCCGACGCCCTGCTGCTGGGGGTGGCCTCTGCCCGCGACCTCGAACTGGCCATGACCCAGGGCACCAACTACCCCCAGGGGCTGCTCGCCTGGGCCAACCAGATCGGGCTGAACGTGGTGCTGCGGCGCCTGGAGAGCCTGCACCGGGAGTACGGGGACGACCGCTACCGGCCCAACCCCCTGCTGCGCCGTCTCGTGGAGGCGGGGCGGCCTTTCCCCCTGGACGGAGCATGACGCCGAGAGTCGCCGAAGCCTACCTGGTCGACGCCGTGCGCAGCCCCATCGGAAAGTTCGGCGGAAGCCTCTCCGGCATGCGCTGCGACGACCTGGCCGCCGCCCCCCTGGCGGAGCTGCTGCGGCGCCACTCCTCGATTCCTCCCGAGCGAGTCGACGAGGTGATCCTGGGGTGCGCCAACCAGGCCGGCGAGGACAACCGCAACGTGGCGCGCATGGCGCTGCTGCTGGCCGGATTGCCCCCCAGCGTCCCCGGCGAGACCGTCAACCGGCTGTGCGCCTCCGGACTCAGCGCCGCAGTGGCGGCGGCGCGCGCCATCTGGGTGGGCGACGGAGACCTCTACCTGGCCGGCGGCGTCGAGCACATGACCCGCGGCCCCTTCGTGCTGAGCAAGGCCGACCGCCCCTTCTCGCGCAACGTCCAGCTGCACGACACCAGCCTGGGCTGGCGCTTCGTCAATCCGCGCATGGAGCAGCTGTACGGGACCGACTCGATGGGGTGCACGGCCGAGAACCTGGTCCAGCGGTACGGCATCGAGCGGGAGGCGCAGGACGGTTTCGCGCTCCGCTCACAGCAGAAGGCCGCCGCCGCGCGCGAGTCGGGACGGTTGGCCCGGGAGATCCTGCCGCTGGACGTGCCGCAGGGAAAAGGACCTCCGCTGCGCTTCGAGCACGACGAGTTCATTCGCCCGGACACCACGCTGGAGACCCTGGGCCGGCTCCGAGCCGTCTTTCGGGAGGGCGGGAGCGTGACGGCCGGCAATGCCTCGGGGCTCAACGACGGCGCCTGCGCGCTGCTGGTGGCCTCCCAGCGGGCCGTCTCCGAGTTCGGACTGCGCCCGCGCGCCCGCCTGGTCTCGTCGGCCGTGGTGGGGGTGGAGCCGCGCGTCATGGGCATCGGTCCGGTGGGCGCCACCCGAAAGGCGCTGGAGCGGGCCGGACTCGGGCTGGACGAGCTGGACGTGATCGAGATGAACGAGGCCTTCGCCGCCCAGTGCCTGGCCTGTCTGCAGGAACTGGGCCTGGCGGCCGACGATTCGCGCCTCAACCCCAACGGCGGCGCCATCGCCCTGGGCCACCCGCTGGGGATGTCGGGGGCGCGGCTGCTGATGACCGCGATGTGCGAGCTGGAATTCCGGGAAGGCCGCTACGCCCTGTGCACCCTCTGCGTGGGAGTGGGACAGGGGATGGCGGCCGTGATCGAGAGGATGCGAGGATGAGACTGGAGAGCTACGCGGAAGGACGGTGGCATCGAAGCGGGGGAGAGGCGCGCGAGCTGTTTCACGCCGTCAGCGGCGAGAAAGTCGCCGAGGTTTCCAGCGAGGGGTTGGATTTTCGCAGCATGCTGGAGTACGCCCGCCGCGAAGGGAGCCCCCGGCTGGGACGGATGACCTTCCACGAGCGGGCGCGGATGCTCAAGGCGCTGGCCAGGTACCTGCTCGGACGCAAGGAGGAGCTGTACGAGCTGTCCAAGGCCACCGGTGCGACCCGCTCCGACTCCTGGCTGGACATCGACGGCGGCGTCAGCACGCTGTTCGTCTACTCCAGCAAGGGGCGCAAGGAGCTGCCCGACGACCGCGTCTGGGCCGAGGGAGAGCTGGAGCGCATCTCCCGGGAGGGCACCTTCATGGGCCAGCACGTCTGCGTTCCCCTGCGCGGTGCGGCCGTCCACATCAACGCCTTCAACTTCCCCTGCTGGGGGATGCTGGAAAAGCTGGCGCCCACCTGGCTGGCGGGCATGCCGGCCATCGTCAAGCCGGCCACCATCAGCGCTTTTCTGGCCGAAAAGCTGGTGCGCCTGATGGTGGAGTCGCAGCTGTTGCCGGAGGGAGCCCTGCAGCTGATCGCGGGCGCGCCCGGTGACCTGCTGGACCATCTGACGGGCCAGGACGTGGTGACCTTCACCGGCTCGGCCGAGACCGGCCTGAAGCTGCGCCAGCACCCCGTGATCACCTCCAACTCGGTGCGCTTCAACATGGAGGCGGACTCCCTGAACTGCTGCATCCTGGGGCCGGACGCCGGGCCGGACTCCGAAGAGTTTTCGCTGTTCGTCCAGGAAGTGGCCCGCGAGATGACGGTCAAGGCGGGCCAGAAGTGCACCGCCATCCGGCGCACCTTCGTCCCGCGCGACACGGTGGAGGCCGCCCTCGAGGCGCTGGGCGCGCGGCTGGCGAGCATCCCCCTGGGGAACCCGGAAACGGAGGGAGTGGAGATGGGGCCGCTGGCCGCCCGCCGCCAGGTCGAGGAGGTCCGCCAGCGGATCGGGCAGCTGAGGGAGGCGGGGGAGATTGCCTACGGAGACCCGGAAGACTTCGAAGTGACCGGCGCCGAGCGCACCCGCGGAGCTTTCTGCCCCACGGTGCTGCTCTGGTGCGGGGAGCCCTTCCGCCAGGTTGCCCCCCACGACGTGGAGGCCTTTGGGCCCGTCAACACCGTGATGCCCTACCAGTCGCTGGAGGAGGCGGTGGAACTGGCGCGGCTGGGCCGCGGGAGCCTGGTCGGTTCGCTCTTCACCCGCGACGACGGGGTGGCGCGCG
>JBFGHG010000508.1:0-3746 GCA_041578395.1 Acidobacteriota bacterium | reverse complement strand
GGCTGTCGGTACTCAGCAGCAGGCGGGTCAGCGACCGCGCGGCCCGGGCGCTCTCCACCGTATAGGCCAGCACCGGCTTGCCGGCCAGCGGCCTGAGGTTCTTGCGCGGGATCCCCTTGGAGCCGCCGCGGGCCGGGATGATCCCCAACACCCTCAAGACCGCGCCTCCGCCGCCGCCTGCCGCCACCAGCGCTCGAGCTTGCCGGCCAGGAAGCACTCGGTTTTCTCCATCGACTCCCGGCTGGCGCCCGCCAGATGCGGCGTCAGCAACAGGTTGGACCGTTCGCGGGCGTAGCGCACCAGTGGATGGCCGTCGACCCTCTCCAGCGGCTCCCCGTCCAGGACGTCCAGCGCCGCGCCCGCCAGGCGCCCCGACTCCAGGGCCGCCAGCAGAGCGTCCTCGTCCAGCACGCCGCCCCGGGACGTGTTGATCAGCACCGCACCGGCCGGCAGACGCTCGAGCTGGGGCGCGCCGATCAGACGCTGCGTGCCGCGCTCGAACGACGGGTGGAGGGTGAGCACCTCGGCGGCCTCGAGTAGTTCGTCCAGGGTCTCGGCCCGCCCCACCCCGGGCGGCCAGGGGGCGGAGGGATGGGGGTCGAAGGCGCGCACCCGCATCTCGAAAGCGGCCCCGTAGCGGGCCACCTGCCGGCCCACGCGTCCCAGCCCCACGATCCCCAGCCGGCGACCCCGCAGGTCGCGGCCCCGGAAGGTATCGCGGTCCCAGCGGCCCTGCCGCACCGACGCACAGGCTTCCACCAGGCGCCGCGTCAGCGCCAGCAGCAGGGCCCAGGTGAATTCCCCCGAAGCGGGCACCGTCTCCAGAAACCCGGTCTCCCCCTTCAGGCTCAACACCTCCACCCCCCGGCGCCGAGCTTCGTCCAGGTCGACGTGGTCCAGGCCGGTGGTAGCCGTGGCCACCGCCCGCAGCCGCGGAGCGGCCGCCAGCACCTGCCGGTCCACCTCGAGGGCCAACCGCACGATCAGCAGGTGGAAGGGGGCAATGCGCTGGACCAGCTCGCGCTGGGAGAGCGGGAGTTCCTCCACCCGGGCGAACCGTTGCAGGATCTGCCGGGCTTCGGCGCAGAAGCCGTTGGGCTCGGCGTTGAGAAGGAGGGGGAGGGACATTTCAGATTCTAGATTTCAGACCTTGGATTCTGGTGCTCAGTAGGTCAGGTGTTTTTCCACCGTCAGAGGGACCTGGGAAAGGAGGCGGGCAATTCTCTTTCCGGCGGTGCCGTCGCCGTAGATTGGCTGCGAGGGGTAGCGGCCGTTGGCGAGTTGGCGGTGGATGGCCTGGGCGATCGCCGCCTCGTCGTAGTCGACGTTCACCACGTTGTCTCCCTGATCGCGGCCCTGCTGGCGGGAGCCGATGTTGACCACGGGGACGCCCAGGAAGGAGCTTTCGCGGATGCCCACGCTGGAGTTGCCCACCAGGCAGCGCGCGTTGTGGATCAGTTTCAGGAAGTCGTGCGGCTCCATGTTTTTGAAGAAGTGGATCTGGCGCGGCTGCTGGATCTCCCGGTAGGCGCGGATGCCGCCCGAGGTGCCGTCGGACCCCGCGTCCACGTTGGGCCAGAACCAGAAGGCCGGCATGCCCAGGCGGTCGATGACCCGCAGCGTCCGGGTGACGTGCTCGCGGGCCTGCCCGTACTCGGTGGTGACCGGATGCTGCAGGACGACCAGGTATCCACCCGAGGAGTCCAGCGGCGCGCCCACCCCGCCGTAGCGCTCGACGGGGTCGAAGTCCAGCCCGGGCGAGTCCAGCACCTGCCGGGCCAGGTCGATGGAGGGACAGCCGGTGACGAACACGGTTTCTTCGGACTCTCCCATCCGGATCACCCGCTCGGCCGCGCGCGGGGTGGCGACGAAGTGGAGGTTGGAGAGCTTGGTCACCGCGTGGCGCACCTTCTCGTCGACCGAACCGGTGACCTCTCCGCCCTGGACGTGGGCCACCGGGATGTTCATGTAGGACGCGGCCACCGCCGTGGCCAGCGTCTCGTAGCGGTCCGCCACCGTCACCACCACGTCCGGGGCCAGGTTGTCCAGCACCGTGGCCAGCTCCAGCAGCCCCAGCCCGGTGCTCTTGGCCATGGTGGTCAGGTTCTCCCCCTCGAGCACCATGAAGACCCGGGCCGCGATCGGGAAGCCGTCCCGTTCGATCACCCGGATGGCCGAACCGTAGCGCTCCAGCAGCGCCGAAGCCGCCACCACCAGCTGCAGCTCCAGGTCGGGCCGCTGCTGGACCGATTGCAGTACCGAGCGGATGCGGCTGTAGCTGGGTCTGGCCGTGACCACCACGCAGACCTTGCGGCGATCGGTGCTCATCACTGCTCTCCGAGATGCCTGCGGGTCAGCATCTCGCCCCTGGCGAGGCCGCGGGCCAGGCGGCGCCCCAGCAACCCGTCCAGTTCGCCGGCGCCGATCCCGGTCCCCGGCTTGCGCAGCACCAGGTGTTCCCGCGCCAGCGCCGTGCCCGCAGGCAGGTCGGAGGCCGCGAAGAGGCTCCTGGTGAAGATCTCCCGCAGGGGCCGCGCCTCCTCCGCCTGGGCGTCCTTGTCGGCGGGATGAGAATGCATCCGCTCGATGAAGCGGACGCCTTCGACCAGCCGGGTCAGCTCCTCGAAGGTGAGCGAAGCCGGCGCGTCCGGACCGAACAGGCGGCGGCTGAAGGTGACGTGCACCTCCAGCAGGTCGGCGCCCAGCGCGGCGGCCGCCAGTCCGGCCCAGGGGGCCCCCGTGTGGTCGCTCAAACCGACCGGGCAGCCGTAGCGCTCCCTCATCTCGCCCATCACGTTGAGGCCCACTTTTTCGGCCGGACAAGGGTAGGCGGTGGTGCACTGCAGCAGCGCGAAGCCTCCCGGCCGCCGCCCCAGCCAGCCGGCCAGCTCGTCGATCTCGGACCAGCCGCTCATTCCCGTGGAGACCAGCAGGGGACGGCCGGTGGCGGCCAGGCGCTCCAGCAGCGGCCGGTGGGTCACCTCCCCGGACGCCACCTTCCAGGCCGGCACGCCCAGTTCCTCGAGCAGCCCGGCCGCCTCCTCCGAGAAGGGGGAGCTGAGGAAGATCAGGCCCCGCTCGCGGGCGTGCTCCGCCAGCTCACGCCACTGCCCAGCGGAGAACTCCATCCGCTTCCAGTAGTCGTAGCGGCTCCGGTCCTGCGCTCCGAAGGCCACCCGAAAGGGCTCCAGCGGCGAGCTCTCCGCCTCGGCGATGTGCGTCTGGAACTTCACCGCGCAGGCCCCCGCGTCGGCGGCGGCGTCGACGAAGGAGTGAGCGATGCCCAGGCTCCCCTCGTGAGCCTGCGCCACCTCGGCGAGGATCAGGCACGGGTGGCCCCGGCCAATCACCCGTTCCCCAATCGCGACGGCCGATTCCCGGCCTGCTCCCTCATTCATCGTTCATCGTTTCGAAGGTCGAATTCTGGAAGAGCGTTCGGTACTCGAAACGGTACTCGCCGCGCAGGTGCTCCCGCAGGAACATGGCGTTGGCCCAGCGGCCATCCACGATCAGCAGGAAGCCGGGGCGAAAACGGTCTTCCAGGTCGAGGACGTCGACGGCCACCTTGCGCTCCGGGGTCAGCGGGGGGCCGTCCAGGTAGACCAGGTCCGGTTCGAGTTGCGGCAGGTCCGAGTGGCGGAATACGGGAGTCCCGTTCCACTCGGTCTCGACGGCGGGCCGGTGGAGGATTTCGCAGTATTCCCTCGAGCCTTCGGGAAGCGCCCCCCGGGTCGACTCGGTCCAGT
>JBFGHG010000507.1:0-3755 GCA_041578395.1 Acidobacteriota bacterium | reverse complement strand
CGAAGACGGCCTGGCCGAGGACGACTGGGAGGGGTGGGGCAAGCTCACCAGCCGGCTGGGCGAGCGCGTCCAGCTGGTGGGGGACGACCTGTTCGTCACCAACATCGGCAGGCTCAGCCAGGGCATCGAGCAGGGGATCGCCAACTCGATTCTGATCAAGCTGAACCAGATCGGCACCCTGACCGAGACCCTGCGGGCCATCGAACTGGCCAAGGCGAGCGGCTACACCAACGTGATCTCCCACCGCTCGGGCGAGACGGAGGACTCGTTCATCGCCGACCTGGCGGTGGCCACCAACGCCGGGCAGATCAAGACCGGGTCGGCCAGCCGCAGCGACCGCGTGGCCAAGTACAACCAGCTGCTGCGGATCGAAGAATCGCTGGGTAATCAGGCCCAGCTGGCCCGCCTGCGGCGCTTCTGAGCCGGAGCGGGCCCCGACATCGATGAACCCCGGGATCAGCGTCGTCATTCCCAGCTGGAACGGGTGGAAGCTGCTCGAGCAGTACCTGCCTTCGGTGCTGGAGGCCGCCCGCCGCTACCGGCGGCTGCGCTCGGCGCCCGCCGAGGTGATCGTGGTGGACGACGGGAGCCGGGACGACACTCCCCGCCGGCTGCCCCTCGAGGTCCCCGGCGTGCGCCTGGTCGCCCGCCCCCACAACGGCGGATTCGCGCGAGCCTGCAACACCGGGTTCGAGCACTGCGGCTTCCCCCTGGTGGCCCTGCTCAACAACGACGTGCGGCTGCGCGAGGACTACTTCGAACACTTCGTCGACCACTTCTCCGACGGCGAAGTCTTCGCCGTCACGGCCCGCGTCTTCGAGTCGGAGCCGCCCCGCTTCGCCACCGGAGGCAAGGTGGGCCGCTTCCGGCGGGGGTTCTGGAGCGTGTACTTCAACTACGACCTGCTGGAGGAATCGTGGCCCGGCCCGCTGCTGTCGGCCTACGCGGTGGGCGGCTTCGCGGTCTTCGACCGGGAGAAGCTGCAGGCCCTGGGAGGGTTCAACGAACTGCTCTCCCCCTTTCACTGGGAGGACGTCGACCTCTCCTACCGGGCCTGGAAGCGGGGTTGGCGGGTGGAATACGAGCCGCGCAGCGTCGGCTTTCACCGCATAAGCGCCACCATCGACGCCCACTACGAGAAGCGGGCCGTCGAGGTGCGCGCCCTGCGCAACCGGCTCCTCTTTCACTGGGTCAACCTGCACGACCGCGGACTCTGGCTGCGTCACTGCGCCATGCTCGCCCTGCTGCTGGCCACCCGCTTCCTGGCCGCCGACTGGGGCTTCTACCGGGCCTTCGCGAGCGCCTTCGGGCGGCGCCGGCAGGCCCGCCGCCTGCGGCTCGAGGAGCAGCGGGAGTCCCGGCGCTCCGACCGCGACCTGATCCGGCTCTGGAGCGACTTCTACCGGCAGGCGCCCATCCGCATCTTCCGGGGCGCGCAGGAAGTGGACGAAGCCGGCCCGGCGCCGCCTCCGCGGCCGGTCGCGGCGGGTGAACCGTGAGGAAGGTCTCCGCCACCATCATCACGCGGGACGAGGAGGCCAAGGTGGAGCGGGCCCTCACCAGCCTGGCCGGTGTGGCCGACGAGATCCTGGTGGTGGACTCCCTGAGCCGGGACTCCACGGTCGAGATCTGCCGCCGCCACGCCGACCGCGTGATCGAGCGGGCCTGGCCGGGCTACCGGGCGCAGAAGCAGTTCGCCGCCGAGCAGGCGGCCTTCGACTGGGTGCTGAGCCTGGACGCCGACGAAGTCCTCGGGCCCGACCTGCGGGAGCAACTGAAGGCCTGGAAGCAGCTGCCTGCAGACGACCCCCGCGCCGGCTACCGCGTCCGCCGCCGCACCCGCTTTCTGGGACGCTGGATCGACCACACCTCCTGGGCCTCGGACTGGCAGCTGCGGCTCTTCGACCGGCGGCGGGCGAGCTGGCAGGGGGGGCGCGTGCACGAGTCGGTGCGGGCCGCCGGCGAGGTGGGCCGCCTGGAGGGAGTGTTGGAACACTACACCTACGAGTCGGTCTCCGAGTACCTGGCGCAGCTGGAGAACTTCTCCCGGCTGGCCGCCGCCGACGCCTTCGAGCGGGGCCGGCGCTGCAGCTGGGCGCGCCTGCTGCTGCTGCCCCCCTGGGAGTTCGGCCGCAACTTCCTGCTGGCGCGGGGTTTTCTGGACGGGGTGCCGGGGCTGGCCGTGTCGGTGCTGTGCGCGGTGTCGGTCTTCTTCAAGCAGCTGAAGCTGTACGAATTGCAGCAGGGGCTCGCCCCACCGCCGGAGGAGGGATGACCGGCGACCAGCGGCTGCGGGTACTCTACCTGGACACCGAGACCGTCTGGCGCGGGGGCCAGGAGCAGCTGCTCAGCCTGGCGGAAGGAATGGCCCGCCTCGGGCACCGCGTGGTGCTGGGCTCCCCTGCAGACGCACCGCTGGCCGAGCGGGCGGGCGCCGCCGGCATCGACACCATTCCCTACACCCAGCGGACGCCCCTCAGTCCCCGGGCCTTTCGAACCCTGCGGGCGGCCCTCGATCGGGAACGCTTTCAGATCGTGCACTCCAACACGCCACGCAGCATCGTGGCGGCCGCCCTGGCCGCCGCCGCCTCCCGCCCCTGCCCGGTCCGGGTGGCTGCACGCCGGGTCGTGTTTCCGCTGCGCAACCGGCTCAGCGTGCTGCAGTACAACCGCCTGCTGGACTGCGTGATCACGGTCTGTGACAGCATCGGCGAGCGGTTGATCGCGGCCGGCGTGCGGCCGGCGCTGGTCCGGACCGTCCACGAAGGGGTCGATCCGGCCCGCCTGGACGCCGTGGCCCCCACCGATGAGCTCCCACCGGGGCGCCGTCCCCTGCTGGGCGCGCTGGGCGCCCTGACGCCGGAGAAGGGGCAGCGTGTCCTGCTGGAGGCCTGGGCCCGCGCCGCCCCCGCCTTCCCCGAGGGGTTGCTGGTCCTGATCGGCGACGGCCCCTGCCGCCCTGCCCTCGAGCGGCGCTGCCGCGAACTGGGGCTGGAGGGGCAGGTCCTCTTCGCCGGCTTTCAACCGCAAGGGGCCGCCTGGCTCCGGCGGCTGGACCTGTTCTGCCTCCCCTCCCTCTCGGAGGGCTTCAGCTCCGCCCTGCTCGAGGCGATGGCTTGCGGGCTGGCGGTGGTGGCCACCCGGGTGGGGGGCACCCCCGAGGCGGTCATCGAGGGGGAGACGGGCCGGCTGGTTCCGCCCGGAGACTCCGAGCCGATGGCCGCCGCGATCCAGGCGCTGCTCGAAGACGGGGACGGGCGGCGCCGCATGGGGGAGGCCGGTCGTGCGCGGGTGCGGCGGCTCTTCACGGTGGAGCGAAAGGTGGCCGGCACCGAGCGGATCTACCGGGAATTGCTCGGCTCCGGGGGGATCGGGTAAAATAGCGGTTTTGTTCATGCCCCGGGCATCTCGCCCGGCGGCCTGCACCTGGAGTTCCCGGAAGTGAAAGGCATCATTCTGGCCGGTGGGTTGGGGACCCGGCTGCACCCGCTCACCAAGGTCACCAACAAGCACCTGCTGCCCGTCTACGACAAGCCGATGATCTACTACCCGCTCGAGACCCTGGTCGACGCGGGGATTCACGACATCATGGTGGTGACGGGCGGCAACAACGCCGGGGACTTCCTCCGCCTGCTGGGCAACGGCCGGGCGTTCGGGCTGCATCACCTGCACTTCGCCTACCAGGAGGGCGAGGGGGGGATCGCGGAAGCGCTCTCCCTGGCCGAGTACTTCGCCGACGAGGACCCCATCTGCGT
>JBFGHG010000506.1:0-3759 GCA_041578395.1 Acidobacteriota bacterium | reverse complement strand
GAGGAAGTGCAGCAGCTGGACGAGTTCGCCCACGAGACGATCTACAAGGCCATGGACCACGGAGGGCACCTGTGCCTGATGGCCTCCGAAGAGCACGAGGACGTCCTGCCCATCCCGGACCGCTTCAAGAAGGGCAAGTACATCCTCATCTTCGACCCGCTGGACGGGTCCTCCAACATCGACGTCAACGTGAGCATCGGCAGCATCTTCTCCATCCTGCGCAAGCAGAGCCCCGGCGAGGACGGGACCCTGGAGGACTGCCTGCAGCCGGGCTACCGGCAAGTCGCGGCCGGCTACGTGATCTACGGCTCCAGCACGATGCTCGTCTACACCAGCGGCCAGGGCGTGTTCGGCTTCACGCTGGACCCGAGCATCGGGGAGTTCCTGATCTCCAACGCCGACATCAAAACCCCGGCCCGCGGCAAGGTCTACTCCATCAACGAGTCCTACTCCAACTACTGGGACGAGGGAACGCGCCGCTTCATCGAGCACATCAAGGCCGGCAAGGCGGGGCGCGCCTATTCGGGCCGCTACATCGGGTCGCTGGTGGCCGATTTCCACCGTAACCTGCTGCGCGGCGGGATCTTTCTCTATCCGGCGATCAGCAAGGAGCCGGGCAAGCCCAAGCCCAAGCTGAGGATCCTGTACGAGGCCAGCCCCCTGGCCTTCATCGTGGAGCAGGCGGGCGGAAAGGCGTCCACCGGCAGGGAGCGGATCCTGGACATCGAGCCCCGCAAGCTGCACCAGAGAGTCCCCCTGGTCATCGGCAGCCGGGAGGACGTCCAGCTGTACGAGCGCTTCTTTCAGGAGCACGCCTGACCCCGGTTCGGGGCCCCATCGGTGATAAGATTTTCAGTTCCATGACGCCGAAAGAGAACCCGTCTCCACAGCCAGCCGACGACGCGACCGAACCCGATCAGGAACCGGCCGAAGAGGCTCGGGTCGAGGTCCTGGAGCCGCTGGACGACGACGCAGCGGAGGGAGACGAGGGAGAGGAGGAGGAAGCATCCCGGCCGGCGCCCACCGGCGGCGGGCTGGCCCGCCTGGACCCGCTGCGGCGATACCTGGCGGAGATCCGGCGCTTCCGGCCCCTGGACGCCGAGGAAGAAAAGGAGCTGGCGCTGCGCTACCGCGATGAGGGCGACCAGCAGGCCGCCTACCGGTTGATCACCGCCAACCTCCACCTGGTGGTCAAGATCGCCATGCTCTACAACCGGGTCTACTCGAACGCCATGGACCTGGTGCAGGAGGGCAACATCGGGCTGATGGAGGCGGTCAAGCGCTTCGACCCGTTCAAGGGGGCGCGCCTGCCCACCTACGCCACCTGGTGGATCAAGGCCTACATCATCAAGTTCATCATCGACAACTTCCGCATCGTCCGCATCGGCACCACCAACGAACGCCGCAAGCTGCTGTTCAACCTCCGCAAGGAAAAGGAGAAGCTGCGCCTGCAGGGGATCGAGCCGACGGCCAAGCTGATCGCCGACAAGCTCAACGTCAGCGAGGAAGACGTACGGGAGGTGGAGCAGAACATCGAGTCGTCGGACGTCAGCATGGAGGGCCCGGTGGCGGGCAACGAGTCGATCCAGTTCAGCGACACGCTGGAGGCTGCCGAGGAGCTGATCGACGAGAAGCTGGCCCGGGGGGAGCTGCGCGACCTGTTCAACCAGAAGATCGCGGAGTTCTCCGAGGGGCTGAGCGAGCGGGAGCTGATGATCCTGCGCGAACGGCTGCTGGCCGAGGAGCCGAAGACCCTGCAGGCGATCGCCGACCAGTTCGGCGTCACGCGCGAGGCCATCCGGCTGAACGAGAAGTCGCTGGTGGGCAAGATCAAGGAGTACATGCAGGAGGCGCTGCGGGGCGTTACGCGGGTCGAGATCGGCATGTTGGAGTGAGCCGCCGGGCCGAAACGAAAAAATTCTCCCTTTCCTGAAACCTCCGGGCCCCAAATCCCATCTCTTTCTTTGTTTTTCGGGCAAATCCAGTAACGGTCCGCCCGATCAGGAAACGACGACGTCCAACAGGAGAGAGTGAAATGGCCGAAAAGATCAGCAAGACTGCACGAGCGAGCTTGGGTCAGAAGGGCGCCGCCGGTGAGGGCAGGGCCTGTCCCGAGTGCGGAACCCAGATGGTGGCCACCAGGGTGGTCAAGTCCGCCGGCCGGCCGGGGGGCATGTACTGGATCTGCTACGAGGACGACTACCGGGTCAAGACCCGCTAAGGTTTCGCCGCAGACGCGAAGGAGCCTCCCGTTCGCATCCTCCCCGGGGGGCTCCAGCTTTCCCTCATTCCGCAGCCTCCACCCTATATACGCGAAAGGTCTCCAGCGGCGGCCGCTGGAAGGCGAAGGGCGCATTGGCGCGGATGACCGCGTAAAAGGCAGCCCCTTCGAAGTTCATCGTACGCACGGGGAAGCGGGACCCGCAGGTGTCTTCCCGAATCAGGGTGAGCCGGTCCGTGAGGCCGAGGTGTCCCTGGAACACCGGGCCGACGTGCACCCGCCGCGGCCGGATCAGCAGGTCGCCGGGGGCGGGCGCGGGTCCGTTGCGGTGGAGCTGTTCGAACCCCGCCTGTTCGGCGTAGTGTTTCCATCCCCAGTGCCCGACGAACCAGACCTTGCCGTCCAACTCGGCTGAGAAGCTCCGGGCAGCGTCGCGATAGCAGGCGGCGTAAGCGTGATCCGAGTAAGCGACCGCGCCAGCCAGTACGACCTGTAGAGTGAGAAGCCCCCGGAGTGCGATGGCTTGCCACCGCTTCTCCGTCAGGCCGGCTCGCCGGCCGTCCAACCTTTTGAACGCGAGCAGACACAACGGCGTGAACACCACGATCAGGTGCCGCACCGCCTGAAACGGCACCAGGAACACGCTGAACAGCAGCGGCGCCGCGAGCCAGAGCAGCAAGAACCGGTCGTCGCCGTCCCGGATGTCGACCGCACCAGCCGCCAGCCACAGCAGCACCGTCCCGCTGGCGATCCAGAGCGAGTACTGCCAGGACAACTCCCCCCGGTAGGCCCCGGCTGCAACGACCGCCGCCGCCGTCCCCACCCCGAGAGCCGCCCAGCCCACCCGTGACGGCCGGGCCCGCGCGAGCAGCGCCGGAGCCAGCAGCAGGCAACTGCCGAGGATCGCCAGGGCGCCGAGTGATTTGTCGAGCGGGCCGATGGTGCGGTTGGCGTGCTCCCCGCTCATGAGGAAGAGCGGATGGGCGATCCCGTAGAGCCACCAGCTCCAGGCGCACCAGAGCAGCAGCGGAAGCCCGGCTGCCAGTGTGGCGCGGGCATCCTGCCCGCGATTCTGCAAGACGTACAAGAGAGCCACCGGCAGCAAAACGGCCGCCGAGTATTTGGTCACCGTCGCCCCCCCCAACAACAACGCTCCCGCCAGCACAGCCCCGGCCCGCTGTCGGTCGCTCCCGAACACGACCAGCGCCAGACCGGCCGACGCCAGCGCCGCCGCGGGCACGTCGCGCATCAAGTTGATCGACACGACGATGGCGGGACTCGCCAGCACGAACAGCGCCGGCACCCATCTCCCGCAGAAACGCTGCGCCAGCCAAAGCTGCGCCCCCGCCAGCATGATCAGGAACGGCAGCATCCCCAGGTGCAGTGCAATCTCCGAGGGCCCGAACCAGGCCAGCACGGGCGCCAGCCAGTAGCTGAGCAGCGGCGGATTGGTGGTGACCCGCCACGTCTGCATCTCCTCTCCCAGCCAGTCCAGGCGTCCGGCGAGGGGGTCGGTGGGGTCGTGCAGGACGTTCTCG
>JBFGHG010000505.1:0-3775 GCA_041578395.1 Acidobacteriota bacterium | reverse complement strand
GGTGAACTCCAGCGGCTCGATGCCGGTCCCGGCGTGGGAACCGTCGCAGAACGGCTGGTCCTCGGAACGGCCGCAGCGGCACCACCAGTAGGTCCCCGGTTCCAGTTCCAGGACGGCGGGGCGACGTTCGGCGATCTTCGGTTCGGTCATCGGCTGCTCCTCGTGGCCTGTCGAAATGGTAGGCTATCAACTCCCCGTAAAATGTCAACGGGAGCAGCATGCGCGATATCTTTTTACCGGCTTTCACCCTCTGGCAGCGGGAAGTGGTCCATTTCCTGCGTCAGCGCAGCCGCGTGGCGGCCGCCCTGGGGACTCCGCTCATCTTCTGGCTCTTTCTGGGCTCGGGACTGGGCAGCTCGTTTCGCGCGGCCGGCGGCGACGGCGGCCAGGGTTACCTCGAGTACTTCTACCCCGGCACCCTGCTGCTGGTCATCCTCTTCACCGCCATCTTCTCCTCGCTGTCGCTGATCGAAGACCGCAAGGAAGGCTTCTGGCTGTCGGTCCTGGTGGCCCCCGTTCCGCGAACGGGTCCCCTGCTGGGCAAGACGCTGGGAGGGGCGACGCTGGCGTTCGCTCAAGGGATGCTGCTGGTCGCCCTGGCCCCGCTGGTCGGCTTTTCCCTGACGGCCGCGCAGCTGGCCGCCCTGGCGGGAGTGATCTTCCTGAACGCCTTCGCCGTCACCTGCCTGGGGTTCGCTTTCGCCTGGCGGATGGAGTCGACCCAGGGGTTTCACGGCGTGATGAACATGGTGCTGTTCCCGATGTGGCTCCTCTCGGGGGCGCTTTTCCCCGCCTCCGGCGCCTCCAGCTGGATGCGCTGGGTGATGACGCTCAATCCGCTCAGCTACGGCCTGGGCTCGATGCAGCACGTGCTGGACGCAGAGGCGCGCATTTCCACTCCGCTGGCGTCGCTGCCCGTCTGCCTGGCGGTCACTGCAGGCTTCGCCCTGGCGGCTTTCGTGACGGCCTACGCACTGGCCCAGCGGCAATCGGCCGGCTCCGCGGCGTGACGGCATGAGCGGCGAACCCGGGATCAGCCTCAAGTCGAAGCTGTTGCTGGTGGTGGTGCTGGTCGTCTCGATCTTCATCCCGCTGCAGTTCTGGCGCAGCGTCTGGTTCGGCCAGCAGCTGAGCGACGCGGAGATCGACGCCGCCCTGAGCCCGTCGGCCGCTGCGCGCAGTGTCCAGCACGCGCTGGCCGCCGTGGAGGAACGGATCCGCAAGCGGGACCCCCAGGCGCGCGCCTGGTATCCGCGAATCGCTTCCCTGGCCGGCCATCCCCGCAGCGAGGTCCGGGTGCTGGCGGCGTGGGTGATGGGGCAGGACAACCAGTCCCCCCTCTTCGAACAGACCCTGGCCGGCCTGCTCTCCGACCCTGATCCGATGGTGCAGCGCAACGCCGCGCTGGCCCTGACACGGTTCGCCGACCCGCGGACGCTGCCCGTGCTGCGGGAGATGCTGCGCCCGTATCCGATCCGCGCGCACCGAGCCGGAACGGTCTCGGAACTCGCCGGTGTGGGCGAGTTGGTCGCGCCCGGCAACGCGGTGGCCCGGGTCGGCGAGGGGGACGAAGCCGAGCTGGCCTCGCCGCTTCCCGGACGGATCGGCGGCATCGAGGTGCGGCCCGGGGTCCGGGTGGAGGCGGGACAGCTGCTGCTGACCCTGGCGCCCGACCCCGAACACGTCTGGGAAGCGCTGCGGGCGCTGCTGCTGATCGGAGGAGAGGAGGAGCGGCCGCTGGTGGAGGCCGTGCTGTCGGACCCGCGCTACAGCTCCCAGGTCCGCGAGCAGGCGCGGCTCACCCTGGAAGCGATCGAGTCGCGGAATCAGTAGGGGAGAGCCCCGAACTCCGACTCCACCTGGGCCAGATCCACCATGTCGATGGCGTCCCAGGGGCAGCCGTCCAGGAAGGTGCCCTCGGGTCCCTTGCTGGTGCACAGCTTGCAGCCGATGCACAGCAGCGTGTCGACCTCGATCCGGCCGAAGGGGGGATGCTCCCGGTCGGGCACCCAGACCATGCAGTTCTCCACCGGGCAGTAGTCGACACAGGCTGGAGACCCGGCACAGCCGGTGCAGGCGTCGTTGATCACGGCCACGATGCGGGGTTTCCGCTTGCGCCGGTTGTTCTGTTTGACGGTGCTCGAGTCTTTCAGCGGATCTTGGGCCATCTCAGGGTATTCTCCACGGCGGCGGAGGCGAGTTCAACCGGGCCTGCCTACTCGCTCTCGTCCGGCTCGTCTTCCGGCTCCGGCTCCTCGTCGCCGGAAGCGGCCGGCGCAGCGGAGGCCGGCGCCACCTTCGCCGCAGCCGCGGGTTTGGCCGCGGCGGGCCTGGGTGCCGCCTTGCGCACCGGTTTCTTCTTCGGTTTGGGAGGAGCCTCTTCCTCGCCCGCTTCGTACGATTTCACTTCGTAACCGGCGAAGGCCCCGCTGAGCAGCGCCAGGGTGGCGGAGCGGTCCGGCTCGGCCCCGTGCTCCGGGTTCTCCCCGAAAACGGTCACGGTCTCGTAGTAGGGGTTGACCGAGATGGTACCGCCTCCCAGGACGCTGAGGCCGTTGGCCCGGGGATCGAAACCGAGCCGTTCCAGTTCGGCGCGCAGCTGACGCTCGATCCGCCGGTTGGCGTCCGCCTCGTAGGGCTGAAAGTTGACCCCGCGCAGGACCTGCTTTTCCGCCTCGCCGGACTTCAGCCGGAACACCAGGTACTTGAAACTGACACCGCTCTCTTCCATCCGGCAGGCCGGGACACTCTCGAGTCGCATCAGGCTCTCTTCAGGAAAACACGATCATGAGGGTGGAGCCGGCAACGGTCAGCAGGACGCCCACCCGGAATCCCCAATCGTGCAGCGTAGACCCCGGCTTGGGCCACACGAGTCCAAACATCGTCATGGCGACGATTCCGAGCAACAACGCTCCCAGTCCAATCCAGATTGGAGCCAGCAAAACCTACCCCCGCACTGCTCGAAGGCACCGTGGCCGTTCGATTCCACACTCGGCTCGACCCGGGAAATCCTCCCGCGCCCCCGCCAGACTGCGCAATTCTAGCCAGATCGCCGGGGAGTTACAACCGTCGGAGCGGCCAAAAAAAAAGAGCGCCCGGAGGGGGCGCCCATGCATCTATGTTGAAACGGAGCGGGCGAACCCGCTCCTGCCTGTGGCTCAGGCGACTTTTTCGTCGGCCTCTTGCTCCAGAGCGTCGATTCGCTTCAGCTCCGTGTCGGAGATCTTCACCTGCCGGGAAGTGCGCTTGTAGTAGTGCGGATGTTCGTTCTTCCGCGCGTTGTACACCTCTTCCCAGCACTGGACGCATTCCTCGACATGGCCCAGGAACTCCAGCTTTTCGTCCACGTCCAGCCGGTTGGTCAGGAAACCGACGATTTGCTCACGCTTGCACCGTTCCATAGAAATCACAGCTCATCTCCTCGCGTCTCGTCATCCACTATAGACAGGACGGTGGTTGCGAAGGTTTCAAAACGTTCGAAAAAAGTTCACGGGATCGGGAAGTACAACAGTTGCAAGGCTTTGTTCGGTGACCGGGATCACATCCAGACCCCATCGAGTTGGATGTTCACCCCCCCCTTCGCCCCACTCGCCAATGACTGCGGCGCCAATCATCAGCATCCATTACGGCCTCCCGGCGGGTGGGGTTGGGATTCGGCTGCTCGATCGACGGGAGTTCGAGGCGGCGCCGGCGGCTGGTCCCGGAGCAAGCGGGTGACTGTCTTGCCAAGCCGCCGCCCGTTGGGAGACAATTTCCCGGGGTCGTAGTATGAAGG
>JBFGHG010000504.1:0-3775 GCA_041578395.1 Acidobacteriota bacterium | reverse complement strand
GGGCGCCCGGGCGGAGCATGGAGAGCAAGGGGGGGAGAGTGAGCACCAGCCGGGGTTCGGTGGCGGTGATGCGCAAGGGCCGGCGGCAAACCCGCTGCAGCTGGAGCCAGTCCGCGGACCGTACGATCAGGTACAGGGGCCGGTCCTCTTCCAGCCGGCGGGCGCCTTCCTCCACCTCGAACAGCTCGAGGATGGGGCGGTCCAGGTGAAACCGCAGGCTGGGAGCGGCCAGGCCCAGGTAGCCGGCCCGGGCCTCGGGGCGGTCCCGCAGCCGTGCCTGCGCGGCGGCCGCCAGGGAAGGGACCGGACGGTAGGCCTCCAGGGCGGGCAGCTGGGTCCAGAACAGGAGCGCGAAGAGCAGACTCAGGCAGGCCGCGGCCTCCGCCCAGCGCCTGCGCCAGGCCAGCGCAGCGAAGGCCAGCAGCGGGGCCAGCGGCAGCCACCAGAGCCAGGAGGGTCCAAAGAGCCGGGAGGAGAGCAGCGCCAGCGCGACTGCCAGGATCGACAGGGCGGCGGCTCCGGCCATGCCCAGCCACCGCGTCCAGGGAAGCGAGCGGGCCACGTCCGCCACCCAGATGGCCGCCGCCGGATAGAGGGGCAGCACGTAGTACTCCTGCTTGTTGCGGGAGAGGGAGAAGAGTCCGAACCAGAGTACGATCCACAGCAGCAGCAGCACTTCACGGGCACGCTCTTCCCCCTGCAGGCGGCGCCATCCGCGGACCTTCCAGACGGCGGCCGCGGCCAGCAGCAGCGACCAGGGAAAGAAGTCGGCCAGCAGCACCCCGAAGTAGTAGAAGGGCCCGCGCGACGGCCCGAAGTCCCGGGAGGCGAAACGGCCGACGTTCTCTTCCAGCAGGAAGCGGGCCAGCGGTTCCCACCCCAGCCGCCAGACCAGCGCCAGGTGCCAGCCGAGCGAAACCGTTACCAGCACCAGAAGCGCCGTCTTCCAGGGCCCCTCCCGCAGGCCCCGGCCGCGGTCCTCCCAGAGGGAAAACACCAGCAGGACGCCCAGGGCGATCCAGGCAACCGGCCCCTTGGCCAGAAACCCCAGTCCGAAGCAGAGCGCCGACCCCAACAGCCAGCGGTCCTGCTTCCCCCGGCGCCACTCGAGATAGCAGAGGATGGCCGCCAGCACGCAGGCCAGCAGCAGGACGTCGATGAGCAGCCGCCGGGAGAGGACCAGAAAGCGGAAGTTGGTGGCGAACACCCCGGCGGCCAGAAGGGACACTTCGGGCGGGCGCAGCCGCCGGGCGATGCCGTACACCAGCAGCACGCAGGCGGCGCCCAGGGCCGCCAGCACCCAGCGCTCGACGGCCAGCGAAACGCCGAAGAGGCGGTAGGCCCCCGCCACCAGCCAGTAGGAGAGGGGGGGCTTGTTCAGCCTCGGCTGACCGTTGAAGTGGGGGACCAGCCAGTCGCCCCGTTCCAGCATCTCGCGGGGCGTCTGGGTGTAGAAGGCCTCGTTGGAGTCCCAGACCGAGGAAGCGCCCGGTGCCGCCGCCAGAGGCAGCAGGAAGAGCAGCAGCAGCAGCGCGGACCTGGATTCCATCGGCGCGCCGAGCCTAGCCGGAGCCGGGGCGGCTGTCCAGCGGGCCCCTACTCTTCGGAGGCCGCGGCCGCCACCGGTTCGTCCACTTCCACGGGGTCCAGGAACTGCATGCGGGCGCGCAGCTTGCGTCCCACGGCCTCGATGGGGTGCCCCCGCTCGAGGCGCCGCTGCCGGCGGAAGTGGGGCTGTCCCTGCTCACACTCCTCGATCCAGCGGCGGGCGAAGGAGCCGTCCCGGACCTCCGCCAGCAGCTCGCGCATCCGGCCTCGCACCGATTCGTCGATCAGGCGCGGGCCGGCGGTGTAGTCCCCGAACTCGGCCGTGTCGCTGACCGAATAGCGCATGTAGCCCAGGCCGCCACGGTACATCAGGTCCACGATGAGCTTCAGCTCGTGCAGGCATTCGAAATAGGCGACCTCCGGCTGGTAGCCCGCCTCCACCAGGGTCTCGAAACCGGCCTTCACCAGTTCGCTCACCCCCCCGCACAGCACCGCCTGCTCGCCGAACAGGTCGGTCTCGGTCTCCTCCGAAAAGGTCGTCTCGATCACCCCGGCCCGCGTGCAACCCAGGGCGTGCGCGTAGGAGAGGGCGTCGGCCAGGGCCTGCCCGCTGGCGTCCTGCTCGACGGCGACCAGGCCGGGGGTGCCTTCACCCGACAGGTACGTCTCCCGTACCCGGTGCCCCGGCGCCTTGGGCGCCACCATGCTGACGTCCACCCCGGCCGGAGGCTGGATGGTTCCGAAGCGGATGTTGAACCCGTGGGCGAACATCAGCGTCTGGCCGGGCGCCAGCACGGGCCGGATCGACTCCTGGAAGAGCCGCGGCTGGACGGTGTCCGGGACCAGCAGCATCACCACGTCGGCCCAGGAGGTTGCCTCCGCGGGCCCGCACACCTGCAGCCCTTCGGCCTCGGCGCGCTCCCGGCTCGCGCTGCCGTCGGCCAGGCCCACCCGCACGGCGACCCCGCTGTCGCGGAGGTTCAAGGCGTGGGCGTGGCCCTGCGAGCCGTAGCCGATCACGGCGGTCTTCTTGCGTTGGATGCGGCGCGGGTCCGCGTCGGCGTCGTAGAACGTCTGGGCCATGTCGAGTGTTCTCCTGTCGTGGGGATCAGTAGATGTTCTGTCCGTTGGCGTGCTCGCGGGGCACGCGGGCATGCACGAAGTGCGGATCGATGGAGGGCGCCTCGCTGCCGCGGGTCAGCGCCACCTGCCCGGTGCGGACCATTTCGATGATCCCGAAGGGACGCAGCATGTCCAGCATGCCCTCGATCTTCGACTCGACCCCGGTGATCTCGACCACCAGGGCGTCGCGAGCCACGTCCACCACGCGGGCCCGAAACACGTCGCAGATTTCCAGGATCCGGCTTCTGACCTCGTCACTGGAGCGCACCTTGATCAGCGCCAGGTCGCGCACCACCGTGGGCAGATCGGAGACGTTCTCCACGCGCAGCACGTTGACCAGCTTGTAGAGGTTGGCTTCGAAGAGCAGGGCCGTGTCGTGGTCGCCCTCCATGACGATCGTCATGCGGGAGACGCCCGCCTGGTCGGTCCGCCCCACGGTCAGCGACTCGATGTTGAAGGCCCGCCGGCGGAAGAGGGACGCGACCCGGTTGAGGACTCCCGGCTTGTCCTCCACGTAGACGACGAACATCTGGATTCGGCGGCCGTTTCCGCTCTCGGAACGAGTCATGGCATGTCCTCCCGGCTCAAATCTCCGACTCCGCGGTTTCGACCAGCGGCGTGGGACGCCGGATCATGGCGTCCAGGTCGGCCCCGGCCGGCACCATCGGATAGACGCTGTCTTCCTGCTCCACCCGGAAGTCGATCACCACCGTCCCGGCCCGCTCGCGGGCGGCAGCCACCGCACCTTCCACCTGGGAGCGCGCTTCCACCCGCATCCCCTCCAGCCCGTGGGCCTCGGCCAGCTTCACGAAGTCCGGGTTTCGGAGCGGCGTGGCCGCGTAGCGCCCCTCGTAGAAGAACTGCTGCCACTGGCGCACCATGCCCAGGTAGCCGTTGTTGATGATGGCCACGTTGAGCTTCAGCTCCTCCTGGGCGAGGGTGGTCAGCTCGGCGGCGGTCATTTGAAAGCCGCCGTCTCCCGCGATCACCCACACTTCTTCGTCCGGGCACGCCAGCTTGGCGCCGGCGGCCGCCGGCAAGGCGAACCCCATGGTGCCCAGCCCGCCCGAGGTGATCAGCTTGCGCGGGTAGTCGTGCTTGTAGT
>JBFGHG010000503.1:0-3783 GCA_041578395.1 Acidobacteriota bacterium | reverse complement strand
TTGTTGTACTCCCAGACGCGGCCGGCCGTCGCGTCCTGGCTGTAGTAGAGGTAGCGGCCGTCGGGCGAGAAGGCGGGCTCGCCCAGGTCCTTCTGGTCGTTGGGCTTCTCCACTATCTGCACGCCCGAACCTCCGCCCGAGGAGTGGTAGAGCCAGATCTCCCCGGCCCCCAGCGAACGCGTCTTGGTGAAGTGCTTGCGCGCCGCGATGAACTCACCGTCCGGACTCCAGACGGGGCTGTTGAGCAGCCGGAAAGTCTCGGAGGTGACGGCGGCGGGATTGGAGCCGTCCGCCTCCATCACCCAGACGTTGTCGCCGCCCCCGCGGTCGCTGCTGAAAGCGATGCGGGAACCGTCGGGGCGGTTGCGGGGCTGCATGTCCCAGGCGATCCCGCTGGTGAGCGCCCGGGCCTCGCCCCCCGCGAAGGGGACGGTGTAAATGTCACCCAGCAGGTCGAAGAGGATGCGGCTGCCGTCGGGACTGACGTCCAGGCTGATCCAGGTCCCCTCCTCCACGTCGATCGGGACCTCGCCCCACTCGCCCGGCGGTGCCTGCACGTCCCACTTCTCGTCCTTCTTCTCCTCGGCCGCCGCCTCTTCCCCCTGCTGGGCAAAACCGGTCCAGCCCGCCAGCAATATCGACAGCGCCAGCACTCCCCATCCCCAAAACCTCATCCGCACCCTCCAGTCTCGAATTCGTAACCCCAATCCTCATCGTAATCGTTATCGTAGTCGTAATCGAACCCACTCCGAGGTTGACCCGCCCGGTTCCCGATCTTATCTCTCAGACTGTACAATGGGTGCTTGGAGGTGAAATGTTCTTCTTCGACCCGATGTATCTGGTCTTTGCCGGTCCGCCGCTGCTGCTGGCGCTCTACGCCCAGTGGAAGGTGAAGCGGGCCTTCAACAAATATGCCCGCGTGCGGACCGCCCGCGGGATCACCGGGGCGCAGATCGCGCGCGCCTTGCTCGACTCCCAGGGCCTGTCCAACGTGCGCGTGGAGCGCGTGGGCGGATTCCTGAGCGACCACTACGATCCCCGCGGCAAGGTGCTGCGCCTCAGCCCGCAGGTCCACGACACGCCCAGCGTGGCGGCGGCCGGAGTGGCGGCTCACGAGATGGGGCACGCCCTGCAGGACGCCACCGGCTACGCGCCGCTGACCCTGCGCACGGCCATGGTCCCCGCGGTCCGGTTCGGCAGCAACCTGGGCCCCATCCTGTTCATCGTGGGGCTGCTGATGCAGTTCCCCACCCTGGCCTGGGTGGGTTTGGTCTTCTTTGCCGCCAGCGTGGTCTTCGCGCTGGTCACGCTGCCTGTCGAATTCGACGCCAGCAGGCGCGCCAAGGCGCTGCTCTCCAACCAGGGCTTCGTGGTGCAGGGCGAGGGAGAAGGAGTCAACAAAGTGCTCAACGCCGCCGCCCTCACCTACGTCGCGGGAGCGCTGCAGGCGATCGCCACGCTCGCGTACTACGCCTTCATCCTGATGGGCCGCCGCGACTGAGCGCCCGATGACCTGGAACCAGGTGCTCACCGAGCCCCAGCAGGCTCTGCTCGGCAGGGAGCGGGAGCTGCTGGGGCGGCTGCAGGAGCTGGTGGCCGAGTTGGGCGCCGGCGAGGCCGACCGCGCCGCCCTGCGCCACTCCATCCTGCAGCTGGACCAGCTCTTCTCCCTGGTGGTGGTGGGCGAGTTCAACGCCGGCAAGAGCGCCTTCGTCAACGCCCTGCTGGGGGACAAGGTCCTGGAGGAGGGGGTCACGCCCACCACCAGCTGCATCCAGGTCGTCCACTACGGCGAGACGGCCGGACACCAGCCGGAGTCGGCCAGCCGGGAGCGGATCTGGGCCGATTCCCCCGCCCTCCGCAACCTGCAGATCGTCGACACCCCGGGCACCAACGCCATCCTGCGCGAACACGAGGCGCTGACGCGCGAGTTCGTGCCGCGCTCCGACCTGGTCCTGTTCGTCACCTCCGCCGACCGGCCCTTCACCGAGAGCGAACGCAGCTTCCTGGAGAAGATCCGCCAGTGGGGCAAGAAGATCCTGGTCGTGATCAACAAGGTCGACATCCTGGAGACGCCCGAGGACGTCCGCAAGGTGAAGGACTTCGTCCGCAGCAACGTGGGCCGGCTGCTGGAGACCGAGCCGGAGGTCTTCGCCGTGTCCGCGCGCGCGGCGTTGCGCCGCAAATCCGAAGGAGTAGCAGTCGACGGCGAGTTCGCCCGGCTGGAAGAATACGTCCACGACACGCTGGACGAGGGGGAGCGGCTGCGCCTCAAGCTCTCCAACCCGTTGGGCGTGGGGCGCGACCTGGCGCGGCGCCTGCGGGAGGAGGCCGAGCAGCGTCTCGAATTGCTGGCCGGGGACCTGGAGACGCTGCGGGAGATCGACGCCCAGCTGGACCTCTACCGCCAGGACATGGAACGCGAGTTCCGGCTGCGCCTGGCCGACGTCGACCGCCTGCTGCACGCCTTCGAAAACCGCGGCGTGGAGTTCTTCGACGATCGCATGCGGCTGGCCCGCGTCTTCGACCTGCTCAACAAAGCGCGCATGAAAGCCGACTACCAGTCCAGCGTCATCGCCGACACTCCGCAGCAGATCGAACAGTGTGTGGAGGATTTGATCGACTGGATGCTCTCGAGCGAGATCCGGCAGTGGGAGCAGATCCGGGACCAGTTGCAGCAGCGCGACCGCCAGGCCCGGATGGCGGGGCGCTCGGCCGCCTTCGAACAGGACCGCCGCCGCCTGATCGAGAGCGTCGGCCGGCAGGCCCAGCAGGCGCTCGAGGCGTTCGACCGCGAAAAGGAGTCGAGCCGCATGGCCGACGAGCTGCAGCAGGCGGTCGCGGGGACCGCCCTGATGGAGGCGGGGGCGGTCGGCCTGGGCGCGCTGGTGACGGCCATGGCCACCACCACGCTGGCGGACGTCACCGGGCTGCTGGCGGCAGGAACCGTCGCCGTGCTCGGCCTGTTCGTCATCCCCGCCAAGCGCAGGACCGCCAAACGCCAGTTGCGGGAGCGGATCCAGACCATGCGCCGTGACCTGATGCAAGGGTTGACGGGCCATTTCGAGCGGGAGCAGAAGGGGGCCGCCAGCCGGCTGCAGCAGGCCGTTGCCCCTTACTCCCAATTCGTGCGGGCCGAAGAATCGAAACTCAGCGGCACCCGCGAACAGCTCGGCGAGTGGCTCGAGCAGGCCGACCTGCTCTCCCGCGAAATCGGCGAGCTTCGATAGCCGATGGCCAGCTCGTTCGACCGGCAGGCCGGCTCCTTCGACCGCCGGGCGGGTTTTCCCGACTCGGTCTGCAGGCATGTGTCCGCCACAGTCGTCGAGCTGGTCCCTCCCGGCGGCTGGCTCGTCGAGATCGGGGCCGGCACCGGCCAGCTGGCCCGCTACCTGGCCACCGCCCGGCCCTACCTGGCGCTGGACCTCTCCCTCCCCATGCTTCAGATTCTGCAGCAACGCC
Organism: Acidobacteriota bacterium; assembly: GCA_041578395.1. Classification (GTDB taxonomy): domain Bacteria; phylum Acidobacteriota; class UBA6911; order RPQK01; family JANQFM01; genus JBFGHG01. The sequence goes on along the minus strand of JBFGHG010000503.1, from coordinate 321 downwards.
TCCCGGCTCAACGGCCGGCGGGTGGGCTGCAGGCCGACGCCCGTCTCCGCTGGCCGCTGCGGGACGGCTGCGCCTCGGCCGTCTTCGGCTCGCGCAGCTTCCATCGTCTCGATTCGGAGCGGCTGCTCGCCGAAGCCCTCCGGGTGGGGCGGCCGGACGGCTTCGTGCTGCTCGAGGGCCGGCTGCGGCGCGATCATGGCGGCCTCCGCTCGCGGCTGCGCCGGCGCCTTCACGAGCTGCTCGGGCAGCGCGGCCTCCAGGGCCTCTCCCCCTTCCGCTCCTGGGTGAGCTTGCTGGACGCGGCTTGCCGCGAGGGAGGGA
>JBFGHG010000502.1:0-3785 GCA_041578395.1 Acidobacteriota bacterium | reverse complement strand
GCAACCTCTGGATCGGCGCCCACCCCCGGCTGCTCACCTTCGTCGGCTACATGGAAGACGGGCGCCCTTCGCCGTCCGAGGTCTTGAAGTTGAGCTTCTACGCCCAGCGCGGCTACGAGATCGAGCGGGTGCTGATCGACGCCGGAAGCCTGTTGTCGGCTTCCTCCGTGGCCGCGGTCCACGGGGAGTTCCTGCTGGTGGGATCGGTCGCGGACCCCCGCTTTCTGGTGTGCCGCCTCCGCTGATTACTTCGGGGTGAGCACTTTGCCGGGGAGGGCGCCGGTGAGCTGGCCGTCTTTCACCACGAACTCGCCTTGCACCAGGACCTGCTCGATCCCGGTGGGGAGGCGGTGCGGTTCAAAGAAGGTGGCTTCGTCGCGGATGGTGGCCGGGTCGAACACGACCAGGTCCGCGACCAGGCCTTCCCGCACCAGGCCCCGGTCGCGCATGCCCAGGATCTGCGCCGGCAGCGAGGTCATCGAGCGGACCGCGTCCTCCACGCCGATCACCCCGCGCTCCAGCGCGTAGCGGCGGATCTTGCGGGGAAAGGTGCCGTAGAAGCGGGCGTGCACCGGGCCGTCTTCAGGCAGCGCGATCCCGGCGTCCGAAGCCGTGGCCGTCCAGGGAAGGCGCGCGTAGCGCTCGATGTCCCTCTCGTCCAGTGAGAACCCCCGCAGCCTGGCACCGCCGCGGCGGGCCGGGTCGCAGCGGAACTGGAGTTCCAGGGCCGCCTGGACCTCCGACAGGTCCCAGTCGGCGGCCACCTGCGTGAGCGAACGCCCCGTCAGGTCGTGGCCGGGGCAGTCGAAGACCACGATCCGGTCGGCACCGCCGCGGCGCCAGATCTCGTGCCGGATGTCCAGTTCCAACTTGCGGCGCGTGTCCTGCTCGTCCAGCGCCGTCCGCAGTGCCGCGGCGAAGTCGGCCTCGCCGGTGGAGGGCTGCCGGGCGGGAAACACCCAGCGCGGGATCAGGACCGTATTGCCGTCGCTGCCGGTGGTGTCGTAGGGGTACTGGTCGGCGTAGATCTGGACGCCCTCGTCGCGGGCGCGCTGAATCAGCCGGATGGCGGCGGCCGAGGAGCCCCAGTAGTTGGCCCCCTTGGCCTTGATGTGCGAAGCGACCACCGTGGCGCCCGTGCGGCGGCCGATCTCGATCGTCTCGCGCACCGCCTCCAGCAGGTTGGGAGGCGACTCGTCGCGGCTGGGCCACCACCACATCGGATCGGACCCCTCGCTGCGCTGATGGGAGACGTAGACGCCGCCCCAGGGGCGGATGCGGCTCACCAGCCGGACCACCTCTTCCAGGTCGGACCAGCGCCCCGGCGGGTATTCGAGTCCTGCCGAGAGCCCCCAGGCCCCTTCCCGCATGCCTTGGTCGACCAGTTCTGCCATGGCCGCCCGCTCGTCGGCCGTGGCCGTGCGCCGCGTGTCGGAGCCCATGGCGGCCGCCCGCACCGTCCCGTGGCCCACCAGCAGGATCGTGTTGGGGCCGATCCCCAGCGATTCCAGGGCCGCGCGCTGTTCCGCAATGGGCCAGGCGGAACGGCCGTCCTGGTTCACGACCAGCGTGGTCACGCCTTGGGCCACCAGGTTGGGCGCCGCGCGGCGGGCCGGGTCCGTGGAGCGCAACCCGTTGGAGGCCCGCAGCGGATCGTCCGCGTGCGAATGCAGGTCGATGAAGCCCGGCACGACCATCTTGCCCGTGACCTCGATGACGCGGTCCGCCTCGGCCGCAGCCAGGTCTCCCAGGCGGACGATCCGGCCGTCCCGGATTCCCACGTCGGCGCGGAAGGCCGGGTTGCCGCTGCCGTCCAGCACCTGCCCGCCGCGCAGGATCAGGTCGTAGCGGTCCGCGGCGCCCGCCAGGGCGGAGGTCGCCAGGATGAAAAGCAGCAGCACCCGACGCGTGTTCATGAGCCGACGAGATTCTAGCTCGAGGCCGCGCGGGTGTCACCGCATTTGAATCCAAGCCTGCTCGCGCGCCATCCAGGGTGAGGGCGGCGGCCGCGCGGCGCCCCCGATGCGGAAGGCGGAAGGATGCTGCAGTTTCTGGGCTTCGTCCTGCTCTGTTTCGTGTGGGGAACTTCCTGGGTGGCCATCAAGTTCTCCCTGATCGGGTTTCCCCCTTATCTGGGAGCCGCCGGCCGCTTCCTGCTGGCCGCGGCCATGCTCTGGCTCTACCTGCAATTCCGCCGCGCCCGAACCCCGGCCCAGCGCGGGAGCTTCCTGCTGGTGGCGGTCACCGGCATGCTGGTCTACCTGGTCGACTACGGTTTGATCTACTGGGCCGAGCAATTCCTCTCAGCCGGCGTGACGGCCATCTTCTTCGCCACGTTTCCGCTCTTCGTGGGCATCACCTCGCACTTCCTGCTGCGCGGCGAGCCCTTCCGGATCAACGTCTACCTGGGTCTGGTCATCGGACTGGCGGGGGTGACGGTGGTCTTTCAGGACGCGCTGGCTCGGACCGCCTTCGATCGTCAGGTGGTGCTGGCGGTGCTGGCCGTGCTGGCGGCCGCCGCCGCCGGAGCGCTCAGTTCGGTGCTGGTGAAGAAACACCTCTCCGCGGACGATCCGGCGACCCTCAGCCTGCGCCAGATGGCGGTGGGCTGCGTGGCGCTGCTCGGGGTGGCGCTGCTGCGCGGCGAGCACGCCGACGCCGTCTGGGACTGGCGGGCGCTGGTGGCCGTGCTCTACCTGGCCCTGGCCGCCTCGGCGCTGGCCTTCACCCTCTACTACTGGCTGCTGCAGCAGATCACCCCGGTCACGCTCTCTCTGGTGGTCTATTTCACGCCGCTGGTGGCGCTGCTGTTCGACTGGCTGCTGCTGGGAGAGCGGATCACGCCCTGGCAGCTCCTGGGAATGGGGCTGGTGTTCGCCGGAGTGCTGGCCTCGCAGTTTCACCACTACCGGGCTTACCGGCGCCGCTGGAGCGCCCCTGGAGTGCGTCCATGAGATGGACCGGTCCAGGTAGGTGGGGCTGGGGCAAGACACCGAGCTTCACGAGCGAGGCGTTTTGAGGTGGGCGTCGAGCGCTCAGCGGTAGAGCTTGCCGGCGTGGCGGATCCAGCCTCCCGCCCGGCGCCCGGCCGGATCGTGGTGGGTCCAGTGCACCAGCCCGCCCCGCTCGTTCCACTCGAATTCGCCTTCGAGCTGCACAGTGTCTCCCGCCCGCACCGGGACGCGCGGAGCCAGGTCGATATTGTGGACGACCAGCAGGGTGCTGTCCGGGTCCAGGCGCAGGATGAACCGCTGGTGCCGCGACCCCTCCCGGTCGTCCTCCAGCAGGCGCACGACTTCCCCGGAGGCACTGACCCAGACGTCGGACAGGCGCGCGTCGAACGCCTCCCGCGCGTCGCGCAGCCCGGCACGCGTCTCTTCGCTGGAAACGGCGGGCGGAGAGGTGGGAAAGAGCCAGGAACGCAGCGCCGGGTAGCCCCGGATCAGGGCCACCGCCAGCAGGATCAACAGCAGCCATTTGCGCCGCCGCCGGGGTCCGCGCCGAGCGATTTTCGATCTCATCTCAGGGTGGCGTTCTCGAGGAAATCCTTCAGGCGCACCAGCTGCTCCTGGATCACGCCGTCCACCGGGGCCGCCAGCTCCGCCAGCCCGCCCTTGCGATAGCCGGAGGCGCGGTAGGTCGACACCACCCGCGTACTCTCCTCGCCGGCGGGCTCGAAGGCCACCGTCCAGGCGCCGCCAACGCCCATCTCCTGCAGCGGCCCCAGCCCTCCCGCGAAGCGGATCGTCTTGCCGGGCTCGAGGTAGACCACCGTCAGATGGCGG
>JBFGHG010000501.1:0-3787 GCA_041578395.1 Acidobacteriota bacterium | reverse complement strand
GCCTTTCTCGACAACTTCCTGGTGGACGCGGAGCAGTTCTGGAAGAAGGGGCGCCGCGGGTTGATTCACTCCGGCCCCTGGGTGGAAGTGTCCGGCGACGGGCGCGACTATCACCTGGAGGCCCGGGCTTCCAGCGTGGGCGGCCGCAGCCTGCTGCTGATCGAAGAGCAGGGCGAAAGCTACCGGGAGCGCCGCGACCTGTTGCAGAAAGCGCGTCAGAACAGCCTGATCCACCAGCGGCTGGTCAAGGAGATCCAGTTCAAGGAAGTGCTGCTGCACTGCATCGTCCACGACCTGGCGGGTCCCCTGATGGGAATCAAAGGACTCTTCACGCTGCTGGCCCGGGAAGAACTCTCCGAGGCGGGGCGGCGCCGGCTGAAGATCGGGGACGAGGCGTCGCAGAAGATGGAGCAGCTGGTGCAGGAGATCCTGCGCGTCTTCTCCGCGGAGGTGGAAACGCTCGAGTCGTTCTCGATGGACCCGGCCGACGCGCCGGACCTGCGCGCCTGCCTGGGCAGCGTGGCCGAGACCCTGCAGCCCGCGGCCCAGCTCAAGGAAATCCTCCTGGAGGTCGACGCCCCCGGGGAAGAAGACGAGCTGAAAGTCGCCGGTGAATCGCTGCGTCTGGAGCGGGTCCTGTTCAACCTGCTCGAGAACGCCTTGCGGCACAGCCCCTCCGGAGGCCGCGTCCGGGTGCAGGTCCGCGCCGGCGGCGACAAGGTCTACGTGGCCGTCTCCGACGAGGGTTCGGGCGTGGAAGCGGAACGGGCGCCGCTGCTGTTTCAGCGCTTCATGCAGGGCAAGCGCCGGTCGGGCAAAGCCGGCCTCGGCCTGTATTTTTGCCGCATCATGGTGGAGCGGTGGGGTGGCCGAATCGGGTACGAGCCGCGGGAGAGCGGGGGGTCCCGGTTCTGGTTCGAACTCCCCCGGGCAGGCCGGGCCGAGCCCGGGCCCGCCGCCGTCGCCGACTGAAGATCGAGCCTATGCCTTCCCAACCCCTGATTCTGGTGGCTGACGACGACCCCATCGTGCTGGAGGTGATTGCCGAGGCCCTCACGGACGCGGGCTATCAGGTGAGCCGCGCCGGCAACGGCAAGGAGGCGCTCGAGCGCGTGTCGCCGGAGGTGGTGGTGGCGGTGCTGGACCTGAACATGCCCGAACCCTCGGGGCTGGAATGCCTGCGCCACCTGCGGCAGCATTTCCCCCAGACCGAGACCATCATCTGCACCGCCAGCGCCGATGTCTCGGACGCCGTCCTGGCCATGAAAGCCGGCGCCTTCGACTACATCCGAAAGCCGGTCAACCTGGAAGAGCTGGTGGAACTGGTGCAGCGGGCCACGCGGACGGCCGGCCTCGAGAGGGAAAACCGGAGTCTGCGGCAGGCGCTCAGTCCGCCCGACCTGGGGACCTCGTTCATCGGCAGATCGCGTCCGGCGAAGGAACTGCTGCGCATGATGGGCAAAGTGGCTCCGCTGGAGTCGACCGTCATGCTGAAGGGAGAGAGCGGTTCGGGGAAGGGTCTGCTGGCCCGTATCATTCACAAGTCCAGTTCGCGCGCCGAGGCCCCATTCATGACGGTCAGCTGCACGGCGCTGCCCCGCGACCTGGTGGAGGCGGAGCTGTTCGGGCACGAGAAGGGAGCGTTCACGGGCGCCCACGACAAACGGCCCGGGCGGGTGGAGATGGCCGACGGCGGCACGCTCTTTTTGGACGAGATCGGGGACCTTCCCCTGGACCTGCAGCCCAAACTGCTCACCTTCCTGCAGGACCGCATCTTTCAGCGCATCGGGGGCAACCAGTCCATCCACGTCGACGTGCGGGTGATCGCCGCCACCCATCAGGACCTGAAGGCGTTGTGCGAACAGAAGAAATTCCGCGAGGACCTCTACTTCCGGCTCAACGTGCTGCCGCTGGACATTCCGCCCCTGCGGCAGCGTCCCGAGGACGTCGAGCCGCTGTGCGACTTCCTGCTGGACCGCATTTACCAGCGCCGGCGGACGCCCCGGCTGGAGCTGAGCGCCGAGGCGCTCCGCCTCCTCGAGCAGTATTCCTGGCCGGGCAACGTGAGGGAACTCGAGAACGTGCTGGAACGGGCCACTGCGTTCTGCGAAGGGGAGCGCGTGGAAGCGGTGGACCTGCCGCTGGAGGTCCGCGACCCGTCGCGCGGCTCTCCGTCGTCCGCCCGGGCCGCGCTGGCCGGCCGCAGGTTGATGGACATCGAGCGGCAGGCCATCGTGGAAACCCTGGAGTTCTGCCGCGGCAACAAAGCCAAAGCCGCCCGCTACCTGGGCATCAGCGAGAAGAGCATCTACAACAAGATGCGCCGGCTGGAAATCAAATAGTTCAGGGGTCAGCGCTGCAAAATTCAAATTTCGGCCCGGCGTTTTTGATTTCGTAGTGTTGACCCCGTAAATTCTTCAGGGTCAGCAGCAGTGGTGGAACGTGGAAACGCCCGAGCGGCGGGGCTCGAGGGCCTGCCGAGTTGTGGCATTCGCTTTGCTTATGGGAGGGCCGTTCCCGGACAGTCGTCCGGCCGCCTCGGGCTGTGCCCGAAATGGTCGGAGAGGTTTGGTACTATTTCGCGCGCGAGTCCGGCGGTTTTTTCGCCCGCGCTCGAGCGCGCAAACACGAAAGGAGTGAGCAGAAGATGGCAAATCTAACGAAGATCGAAGGGGTGGGTGCAGCGACCGCCAAGAAACTGGCCAAGGCGGGAATCAAGACGACCGACGGCCTGCTGAAGCAGGGCGGCAGCGCCAAGGGACGCAAGGAGATCGCCGCCAAGTCGGGGCTCAACGAGAAGGCCATTCTGCGCTGCGTGAACATGTGCGATCTGTTCCGGATCAAGGGCGTGGGCGAGGAATACGCCGACCTGTTGGAAGCCGCCGGAGTGGACACCGTTCGCGAACTGGCTCAGCGCAACGCCGCCAATTTGACCACCAAGATGGCCGAGGTGAACAGCAAGAAGAAGCTGGTCCGAAAGGTCCCGTCCGAGAAGGACGTCACCAAGTGGGTCAGCCAGGCCAAGTCCCTGCCCCGCGCCGTTCACTACTGATCACGCCACAACCGGTTGGAGTGCGGTGCTCTCCACCGCTTTCGGGAGGGCCGGCTCGCCGGCCCGCTTCCAGGGTCGTGTCCGCCCACCCACTCCCAACCCTCGAGCGGAGAATCCGCCTTCACGGCTTGGAAGGCGGAGCGGCTTCGGGCCCGGCCGGCGCCTCGCCTTTCACGTAGCGGCCGTACCAGTCCAGGTAGCGCTCGAGCCGGTCCTTTTGAAAGGAGGGCCTGCGGATGCTGTGGTGTTCGCCGGGGTAGACCACCAGCTGGGTGGTCCGCCCCAGCCGGCGCAGCGCCTGGTAGAGCTGCTCGGAGTTGAGCACCGGGACGTTCCAGTCCTTCTCCCCGCAGACGATCAGCGTGGGCGTGACGATCTTCTCCACGCGGTTGAAGGGTGAGATCCGTTCCCACAACTCGCGGTTCTCCCAGGGCAGGCCCAGCTCCATCTCCCACTCGTACTGGTAGTGGTCGTGGCCGTAGTTGGAGACGTACAGGACCTCGCTGGCGCCGGTGACGGCCGCCGCGAAGCGGTCCGTCCGCGTGATCACGTAATTGGTCAGGATACCCCCGTACGACCACCCGCCCACGCCCAGCTTCTGCGGGTCCGCGTACCCTTCCCGAATGGCGTAGTCGACGCCCGCCATCACGTCCTCGTAGTCCTTTTCGCCCCAGCTCTGGAAGATCCCCAGGGAGAACTCCTCCCCGTAGCCGGACGACCCGCGGGGATTGACCT
>JBFGHG010000500.1:0-3787 GCA_041578395.1 Acidobacteriota bacterium | reverse complement strand
CGAAGCACCCGGCCTATCCCTTTCGCATCTCGGCGCGCGACGCGGCCCGCTTCGGGCTCCTCTTCACGCGCCTGGGGGCCTGGAACGACGGGCAGGTCCTGTCCGAACACTGGGTGCGCCGCAGCTCCGCCCTCTATTCGATCGACAACGACGTGATGGGCTACGGCTTCATGTGGTGGGTGCTGCGCGAGCCCCGCTTCGCCCGCCACGGGATGTTCGCGGCCCTGGGCGTGGGCAACCAGATGATCGCGGCCCTTCCCAACAGCGACCTGGTGATCGTCAACCGCGCCGATACGTACCAGGGCGAAGGGACGCCCACCGGCGCGCTGCTGGACCTGATCGAGCAGGTCCTCGAGGCCCGCACCGGGACGCCGGCATCCGAGCCGGACCTGGTCCCGCTCGAGGTGTTGCGGGACCCGAGGATCACGGACGCCTCGCCCGAAGTCCTGGCCGAGTTCGCGGGGAAGTGGGATTTTCCGCCGCCGCCGCTGGGCATGCCGGCCTTCACCACCGTCGAAATCTCGCCCGGGGAGGGCCATCTGGTGGCCTTCTCCCCGAACTCGGGCACCTTCAGACTCTACCTGCAGCCGGACGGCTGGCTGCACGAGGAGGACAGCCACCGTCTCTACGTTCCGATCCGGAACGAGGAGGGGGCGCTGGCAGGGATCGCCGATTCGAACACGCTGACCCGTGCCGCCGTGGCGGTGGCGGCGGACGGGGACCAGGAGCGGGCGCGCCGGATGCTGGCGCTGGCCGAGGCGGACGACCGCCTGCCGGTCGCGCTCGGCAGGGCCTTGATCGACCTGCTGGCGGGCAAGCGCGAAGAGGCGGAGCGAGCCGTCCGGGCGCTCACCGAGAGGGCCCACCCGGCCGAGGTGGAAGGACGGGTCAATGCCGCCGGCTATCAGTTGCTGCAGGGAGACCAGGCCAAGCAGGCGCTGGAGGTGTTCGAGCTGAACACGCGGGTGTTTCCGGAGGCGTTCAACACCTGGGACAGCCTGGGGGAAGCCCACATGGTGCTGGGCCACGACGAGGAGGCCATCCGCTGTTATCAGCGGTCGCTGGAGCTGAACGGGAACAACTCCAACGCCGAACGCATGATCGAGCAGATCCGCGAGCGGGCATCGCAGCCGCAGTGAAAACGCCTTCCGGAGACGAAGCGTTCAGGTCCAGGTTTCGACCCGGAGGTCACGCACCCGAGAAAACTCCCGGGCATCGTTGGTCACCAAGGTCGCACCGATGCACCGGGAGTGGCCGGCAATGAGCAGGTCGTAAGCCCCGATGACCTGTCCCTGCGATTCGAGTTCCGCGCGCACCACGCCGGCCTCTCTGGCCGCCCTGGCCGTGACCGGCAGCATCTCGACGTTGTCGAGGAAAGCCCGGATCAACTCTATCGATTTCGGGAAACCTCGCACTTCTTCTGGCGCCGTACTCGAGCTCGTACACTGTGATGGCGGAGACCTTCAGTTCACCGACCGCAAAACCCTCGAGCCGTTCCCGCAATCCAGGCTTGGTGCCTTTCATCGCATAACTGCAGACGTCGGTGTCCAGCAGGTAGGTCAAAACCGAGGTCCCTCGGGAGGAGGCAAGTCTTCGCCGGTATCGAAGTCCTCGGGAAGAACCATGGAGTCATCTTCGAAAAAGCGCTCCCAGCCCCGCTCCCTCTTGGGCCACAAGAAAGATCTTGGCTGTGACTTCCGTCAAGACACCCTCCTTCGGGCCTAGGCCTCTAGCAAAGGCCGAATCGTTGCCCGGGAATCAAGGCCTCCAGCCGGAGAATCTCGAGCCAGGGATGGGACTCAGTTGTTGAAGCGGATCTCTCCGGTGGCGGTGTCGCGGCTGCTCGAGTCGTTGGCCACGGTGATCCGGAAGGTCCCCTGGATGCTGGAGCAGCTGGCCGAGCCTCCGCCCGAGATCGAACGCTGGCACAGCGAGCGGTTGGTGGTCCTGTCGACGATCGAGACGCTGCCCGACCAGCTGCCGGCGTCGGCCCGGAAGGAGATGGTGGTCGGCACGCGGAAGGCGCGATCGAAGATGGTCCGCTGACCCGGCCCGGAGCGCCATCGGCCGATGCTCCCCGAACCCGATGCCGCGGGATCGTCGGCCAGACCGGGCTCCGCGGGCGGCTCGGGCGTATCGGCGGCGGGCACATCGGCGGGTGCCGGCTCCTCGGCCGTACCGCATCCCACTCCCAGGCCCCCGATCAGCATCAGCATCAGCGTGAGGATCAGCAGGTTCCGGTCCGTCATCGAGGTCAGCTCCTTTCGTTCGAGGCTATCGGGGTTCACTTGGGCACTGCGACCCGGTTGCGGCGGAACAGCTCGGCGAGCCGCTCCGCCAGCGATTCGTCGATCTCGCGCAGCTTCCGGTAGATCTGGGCGGCCTTCGGGAAGTTGCCCGCGCCGATGGTGGCCATCCCCAGCCCGAGCAGGCTGGAGGGATGCTCCGGCTCGAGCGCCAGTGCCTCCTCGTAGGCCGCGGTGGCCGCCTCCCAGCGGGCCTTGTAGACCGCCCCGTCGGTGGTGTTCAGGGCGCGGTTGGCGTGAATGCGGCCCACGTTGTACAGGGCCTCGGCCGGATCGGCGTCGGGATGCCGGGACAGCCGGCGGTAGCCCGCGATGGCCTCCTCGTGGCGGCCCTCCATGTCCAGCAGCCAGGGGAGGCGGGAACTGGCGGTGTAATCGTCCTCCACCACCTCCAGCAGCCGGCGGTAGGTCTCGATGGCCTCGCCGCGAAGCCCCAGGTTCTCGTAGGCCAGCCCCAGCCGGTGGAAGGCGGGGACGTGGCCGGGGCGCTCCTCGAGCAGGGTCCGGTTGGTCTCGACCGCGTCCTTCCACAGCAGGAGTTCGACCTCGGCCAGGGCCAGAGCGTCGCGTGCGTCGAAGAAATCGCCCTTCAGCTCGAGCGCCCCCAGCAGCGCCTGGCGCGACTCCTCCCAGCGGCCCTCGTCGGCGTAGGCCAGACCCAGGTTGTAGCGGGCCTCGGCATAGTCCGGACGGGCCTCGAGAACGGCCTCGTAGGAGGAGATCGCCGAGGGAGCCTCTCCCAGCTGGGCGCGGGCCACGCCCAGGTTGTTGCGGGCCTGGACGTAGCCGGGATGGATGGCCAGTGCCTGCTGGTAGGCGTCGACAGCCTCGGACCAGCGCTGCCGGGCGGCGTAGGCGTTGCCCAGGTGGTAGTGGGCCCGCGCGTCGCGGGGGTTGACTTCGGCCGCTTTCCGGAAGGCCGCCTCGGCCTCGTCGTACGACTCCAGCTCCATCCAGGCCAGCCCCAGGTTGTTGTAGGCGTCCGGCAGCCGGGGGTTCAGGCGGACGGTGCTGCGGAAGTAGACCAGGGCCTCGGACCAGCGCTCCTGCCGAGCCAGGGCGGTGCCCAGTCCGTGGTGGGCTTCGACCAGCCCGGGCGTGACGTCCAGGCTGGCGCGGAAGTGCTCTTCCGCTGCGGCGAACGACTCCGCTTCCATGGCCTGCACTCCCTGGTTGTAGAGATCGATGGCGCGGGGATCGACCCTCGCCTGCGGCACGGCCAGCAGAGGCGCCAGCAACAGGGCCAGGACGGACATGGTCATCATTGTACCCATGGGAATCTGCTCAGGACAGTTGCCGCGAGCACCCAAACGGGTGAGTCCGCTCAGGGCGCGGGCAACGCATGGAGCACCTCGGCCAGCCGGTCGACGTCTTCCTCCGTGTTGTAGAGGGCCGGCGAGACGCGCAGTCGGCCGCCGCTTTCCGACACCGTGATCCCCGCTTTTCGAAGGGCCGGCTGCAGGGGTTCGGAGGACTCCTTT